>CAYWUN010000031.1:0-26470 GCA_964461315.1 uncultured Aestuarium sp. | reverse complement strand
GGTCCTCCGTTTCCTAATCATAGCGGTGGACCGGTTCAGTGGGGGAGGCTCACGATTTCACAGAAGAAAGCGTGTTTTCGTAAACAATCAGTAAGCTTTTGCTGCCAATGTTTGACTTAGTTTCATGGGGTCAAACGTTGCAGATTATGCTCCAACCATCTCGGCATGTGCCAGATATTGTCCAGTTCGGCTTCACGCCGGATATGGAGGCAACATGCAATTTTGAAGCGCTAGTTTGCGAAGGAAATGAGACCGGCGAACTAATCGTTCAAGACCTTACCTATCTTTTTGATGCTCAAGAAATCGAGACACGATACGAGGGACAAGTTTGTGCTTCGTCGCTTTTGTTGGAACCGTATCAACATCTGGCGGCTTTTAAGGTTGAGCGTGAAGTTGTAGGCGGCGAACGGTTGGTCGAGGAGCACGCTTTGTTATCGGCGAAATGGCCTTCGGGGGCGCCATGCGACACATTGGTGGACTCATACATCGTTGACGAAAGTTGGACCGAGACGCCTGCGGGCATTGAAATAAATACGTTGGAATTGGGCGACACTCTATTAGAAGAAAAAGATCCTCAAGTTGCTGACAAAGTGGAAAAAAACCTACCGAAATCCGTGCAGATTTTGACAGAATTCGGCACTCCAAATCTTGATATCGCCTTAGAAGACAGTGCCTCTTTGCAATCGGCGACATTCCAAGTTGAGCCATTTAAGAGCGAGCCGAGGCCGGTTCCAGTTTCGCAAGTCAACGTGACAGGAACTGTACTAACACCTGCCGCGCAAATCTCGGTTGCGGTGTTGGATGCTGGCGAAGGGATGACCGAAATTGTGCTCTCGCCAGAAGAGCTCGGTCGGGTCCAGATCACGCTCGAGCAAACCAATGATGCAATGATTGTGCATGTTGTTGCTGAGCGTTCTGAAACGACAGATCTCATCCGACGTAACCTATCTGACCTCACAAGAGAGCTATCCGATATTGGATTTGAAAACGTTGGTTTCAATTTTGAGGGAGAAGCCCATGACGATCGGCAAGCGAAGCAGGCTGTATTTGCCCGTTCCTCAAAGAATAGCTCGACACTTGGCGAGCCACTTTCGATTCCCCAGGTCTCAGATGGTTTGGATTTGCGTCTATGAGTATTGAGATTTCATCCGCGACTAGTTTGACGACGCCCCGCGCTGACTCGACCAAGCTCGGACTAACTTCTGATTTTGAGACATTTCTCAAAATGCTTACAGTTCAGATGCAAAATCAGGACCCCCTAAATCCGGTGGACTCTAGTGATTATGCTGTCCAACTTGCAACATTCTCTGGGGTGGAACAGCAGGTTCGGACAAACGCTCTTTTGGAGCAGATGGTCACAGGCGCAACTGGTTCAGGCTTGAATAATTTTGCGAGCTGGCTCGGCAAAGAAGCGCTCTCGCCAACCGCGATCGTATGGAATGGTGCAGCAACGCCGATATCTGTCGAGGTGCCAGAAGCGGCGGACACCGCTGAATTAGTTGTCTTGGATCAGGAGGGAATTGAAGTCCTTCGACAATCGATATCTCCCAACAGCGGCATGATCGACTGGGTTGGGTCAGATGGTTCGACCACACTACCGTCTGGGAGTTACGAGCTGTTTGTTGCGAGCTACAGTGGCGATACCTTGCTCGAGTTTACGCAAGCGCATGTCTATAACACCGTTTCCGAGGTGCGCTCGGAGAATGGAGCTATCATTATCAGCTTTGCTAACGGCTCTTCCGTTGAAGCGAGCAAGATTTCGGGGCTTCGGGACTAGAGCGTAATGAGCGCGAATGTTCCTGCTGCGCCGAGGATTCCGCCCAGTATGACCCAGAGATACCAACGTGATTTCGTGGGCTTCTCTTTTTGTACAGACTGGTTGATCTCGCGGATCAGAGCGGCTTCGGCGATCTGCGGTAGGCGCGGTCCAAAACGGGATAGCACCTTGGCTGTGTCTAGAAGATCCTTTGCGATGGCGCGCGGGCCGATACTTTGCTTGATATAGTCTTCGACGATCGGTCGAGCGACTTCCCAGATGTTAATATGTGGATCCATTGAACGCGCCACGCCCTCTACCACGACCATTGTACGCTGGAGAAGGATGAGCTCGGTGCGGGTCTGCATCCCGAAACGTTCTGTTACTTCAAACAGATACGCAAGAAGCCGTCCCATAGAGATACGACTCGCGTCCATACCGAAAATCGGTTCGCCGACAGCTCGCAGGGCGCGAGCGAATTCGTCAATATCTTGATTGCGGGGGACATATCCTGCCTCGAAATGGACCTCGGCGACGCGACGATAGTCACGGCGAATGAACCCGAAAAGGATTTCGGCATAGACGCGGCGCGTATAGGCATCGATGTGCCCCATGATACCGAAATCATAGGCGACTACTTCACCATCTTTGCCGATCTTGAGGTTCCCTTGGTGCATGTCTGCGTGGAAAAAACCGTCGCGCAGCGCATGGCTGAGGAAAAGTTGAAGAACTCGAGCGGCGAGGACTTTACGGTCGTGTCCTGCCGCGTCGATGGCGGAGTTGTCGCCAGAATTGACGCCATCCACCCAATCGAGGGTCATGACGCGACGGCCAGACAGATGCCATAGCACCTGAGGAACACGGAACCCCTCATCGTTCGCCGTGTTGGCCGCAAATTCGGATGCACCCGCACTCTCAAGGCGCAGATCTAGCTCGCCATTCACAACGCCTTCAAAGTGCTCGATCACATCGAGTGGTCGAAGACGGCGCGACGCGGGAGAAAGGAACTCGATGGCGTATGCGGCGAAGTAAAATGCGTCAATATCCTTATGAAATGCTCTTTCAACGCCTGGTCGTAGCACTTTGACCGCGACCTCGCGTCCATCTGCACGCAGCACAGCCTTGTGCACTTGGGCTATGGATGCGGCGGCAACGGGCTCGGAGAAATCTGAGAAGACTTCATCCACATCAATGCCAAGTTCACGCGCAACTTCGGCGCGGGCAACTTCGATGGGGAATGGAGGCAGGTTGTCCTGAAGAATGCGCAACTCGTTTGCCATCACGGGCCCAACAACGTCAGGTCGGGTCGAAAGGATCTGGCCAAACTTGATGTAAGCAGGTCCGAGAGCCGTCAAAGCGCTGCTCGCGGGTGGCAAAGATTTGTCACCTTTGTAGCCAAGCCATTTGAAAGGCCAGGCGAGAGTGCGTGCGGTAAATCGAAGGAGCGGCCCTGCTTCAAAAGCGTCGAGAACGATGTTCATCGCGCCCGCGCGCTCCAAAGTCGCGCCTGTTCGGATGAGCCGCCAGATATTGTGAGGTCCACGCATCAGATTTTCCAACCCGAGTGCAGACAAGCAATACCCATTGAGAGATTGCGATATTTAGCGTTTTCAAATCCAGCTTTGCGCACCATTCCGAGGAAGGTTTCTTGATCGGGGAATTTGCGGATCGACTCGACCAGATACTGATAGCTGTCTCGGTCGTTTGCGATCAATTCACCCATCTTAGGGATCACATTAAACGAATAAGCATCATAAGCTTTCTGCATTAGATCGTTTGGAATCTGGCTGAATTCGAGAACCATCAGACGGCCACCGGGCTTTAGAACGCGATAGGCTTCGTTAAGCGCTTCTTGTGGGCGGGTCACATTTCGAATGCCAAAGCTGATCGTGTAGACATCGAATGTATTGTTTTCGAACGGCAGCTTCATCGCATCGCCGACAACCCAGTCGAGGCTTTCGCTCATATCAGAGGCTTCGGCGCGTTGACGGCCAGCCACGAGCATTGACTCAGTCAGATCGCAAACAGTGGCGTGACCTTGCCCTGCACGCTTGAGAAAACGGAACGAGATGTCGCCGGTGCCACCTGCAACGTCGAGAAGCTTTTGACCCGAACGCGGCGCGAGCCAGTCCATCATGGCATCTTTCCAAATACGATGAATGCCCATGCTCATGGCGTCATTCATGACGTCATATTTGGATGCAACAGAAGTGAACACGCCTTGCACGCGTCCGGCTTTTTCCTCTTCACGAACGGTTTGAAATCCGAAGTGCGTCGTATTTTCGAGGCTGTCGGTCATAGCACTTGTCGTCCTTTGCCAGCATAACACCTATAAGGGTCAAAGACCGCATACACTGCGCCCCCCAAGATAGGAAGTCCGCCATGCCAGAATTGCCCGAAGTCGAGACAGTGCGTCGCGGGTTGTTGCCAGTCATGGAAGGGCAGGTCATCGCGCAAGCGACAGTTAATCGGCCTGATCTGCGCTGGCCGTTCCCAGAAGGTATGGCTGAACGTTTGACGGGCAAGCGGATCACTATGCTGCGTCGTCGGTCTAAATATATCTTGGCAGATCTCGGCTCTGGCGAGACACTTTTGATCCACCTGGGGATGTCCGGACGCATGCTTATATCGGGTCATACAGTGGGCGAGTTTCATCACCCACATCCCGTTCCCGAAAAACATGATCACGTAGTGTTCGATATGGCTGATGGCGCTCGGATAACGTTTAACGATGCGCGTCGTTTCGGAGCGATGGACCTGTTCGACACGCAAATCGGTGATGCGCATTGGCTGCTCAAGAACCTCGGGCCAGAACCCTTGGGCAATGCGTTCAACGAAGAATATCTGATCGAGCGCCTCAAAGGAAAGAATTCGCCGATCAAGACCGTGCTTCTTGATCAGGGAATCGTTTCTGGTTTGGGGAATATCTACGTCTGCGAAGTGTTATTCCGCGCGAAGATCAATCCAAAGCGAAAGGCGGGCCAACTTTCTTCGACCCGCATTGCGTCCCTAGTTCCGATTATTCGCGAAGTCCTTTCCGAGGCCATCGAAGCGGGAGGAAGTTCGCTTAGAGACTATCGTCAGGCCGACGGAGAACTTGGTTATTTTCAACATGTTTTCCGAGTTTACGACCGGGAAAGTGAACCCTGTCAAAGCGACGGATGTAATGGGCGCATCGCGCGATTCGTACAGTCTGGACGCTCAACTTTCTACTGTCCGCAATGCCAAAGATAACTTGATCATGGCGACCGCGGTGTTAAGCACTTGGCTCTATGGAAACTGCAATAGAGGCCCGCAATGGCTTATGAGACGATCATCGTAGACGTTCAGGACTACGTAGCGCTGATTACCCTGAACCGCCCCGATGCACTAAACGCTCTCAATTCCAAACTACTGGGCGAACTTTGCACTGCACTTGAAGAGGCAGATGCTTCTGACAAGGTCCGTTCAATCGTGATCATCGGTTCTGAAAAGGCATTTGCTGCCGGTGCCGATATCGCCGAGATGTCTGACAAGTCTTTCTTGGACATGTACACAGCCAAGTTCTTTGCGGCCGAATCGGATCGCTTTGCGAACACGCGCAAGCCGATCATCGCGGCAGTTTCAGGCTATGCTTTGGGCGGCGGATGCGAACTTGCGATGATGTGCGATTTCATCATTGCGGGAGACAACGCAAAGTTCGGGCAGCCCGAGATCAATCTTGGTGTCATCGCAGGAATGGGCGGTACGCAGCGTTTGAGCCGCTATGTCGGCAAAGCAAAATCGATGGACATGCACCTGACGGGTCGTTTCATGGATGCCGCAGAAGCAGAGCGTTCCGGTCTCGTGAGCCGCGTTGTTCCGGTGAAGAAGCTCAAGGAAGAAGCGCTCGCAGCCGCCGGCAAGATCGCTGAAAAGAGCCTCGTTGCTGCTGGGGCTGCCAAAGCCTGTGTGAACCGTGCCTTTGAGACGAGCCTGAGCGAGGGTCTCAAGTACGAGAGCCACGTTTTTTACAGCCTCTTCTCAACAGAGGACCAAAAGGAAGGCATGGCAGCCTTTCTTGAAAAGCGCGAACCGCAGTTCCGCGACAAATAAAGTTGAGGCCGGTTATTCGGCCCTTTCATTTTGGGCTTCACTTTATGGCACCTTTGCCATATACGCCGCCCGATACATGCGTGTGAGGCCCGCTTTGGCCAGAATCAGCCGGTTCTAAAACCCGGTCGGGCCCTTTGCGCATACGATATTCAATTGTCCCGACATTCGGGAACGAACAAGGAAAAGCACGATGGCAAATACGCCCCAGTCCAAAAAGCGCGCACGTCAGAATGAGCGTCGTTTTGAAGTTAACAAGATGCGCCGCTCGCGTATCCGTACCTTCCTTCGCAAAGTAGAAGAAGCAATTGCTTCTGGCGATCAGACTGCAGCAGCAGCAGCTCTCAAGGCTGCACAGCCGGAACTGATGCGCGGCGTTACCAAAGGTGTGTTCCACAAGAACACCGCTTCGCGCAAAATCTCGCGTCTTGCATCGCGCGTTAAGTCGCTCGCTTAATTCGAGCGAACATAAAGTTTCTAAGGCGCGCCCTCGAGGCGCGCTTTTTTGTTTTAAATCAGATGTTTTTTCCTACCCGCATAACGGGAACTGATTCTAAGTTTACAAAATCCAACACGTCAATGATCGCGGCGCGAATTGCTCGAAAAAAGTTAGATGGCAGGATTTTGTGCCACTGACCATTTGGTAAATAATTGATCCATCTGGCGCGTCGGGGATTCTTTTTTCTCAAAGGTAGAGTCAAGGGCGATGTTCGGTTGAAGCGTCCCCAAAGTGCTTGCTAGCTTAGGGATGCGATTCACTTCGCTCCTGGGGGAGTAGAGATTCTGCACAAAGAGTTAGGCGAGAGCTTCGGGACAAGACGCTCGCCTTTAGTACGAAAGAGTAATTCATTTCTGCGCAGCTTTTTGGTTGGGCGAATTGATAGTTGTTGCTTTGGGTTACACGCTTTGGTTGTAGGTCTCTCTGCTGGGCTTAGGGTGCATAGAGCTAAAAACCATGCGGTTTGGCTGGCAGTGCATCCCATCTTTTGATGATGATTTCCTTCGTTGGTTCTTGCCAGCGCTGGAAGTCGTTAGGCCCGTTACCGACAAGAGCGAAGCGCGAGAATAATCGTCCGGCGCATGACGGACAACAACGGGACAAAAAGAATGACGAGCCAAAGTTGGGGTGCGATCCGCGATATGCTGCGTGGGTCGATCGGGAAAAACAACTATAAGAACTGGATTGAGCCGCTCGTATTTACCCAGATCGCCGAAGGTGTTGCCACCTTTGAGGTGCCGACAAATTTTATTGGCAACTATGTTTCTCAGAACTACGCTGACCAGATTATCTATATGTTCCGTCAGCGAAAGTGCGATGTTTCCCGGATTTCGTTTGTTGCGGCAAACTCTCAGCGCTCAGTATCGACTTCCCCTATCAAGCGTGTCGACGAAGCCGTGCCGACTCAGACCGCTGAAGTTGCAGGTGCTTCTCTTGATGCGCGTTTCACCTTTGACACATTTGTTGTCGGCAAACCGAACGAGCTTGCGCATGCCGCTGCGCGCCGTGTCGCCGAAGGTGGCCCCGTGACTTTTAACCCGTTGTTCCTTTATGGCGGCGTAGGGCTGGGTAAAACCCACCTCATGCACGCAATCGCCCATGAGCTTCGCCTGCGTCAACCGCATCTTAATGTTCTTTATCTCTCTGCCGAACAGTTCATGTATCGCTTCATTTCCGCTCTGCGCGAGCGCAAGATGATGGACTTCAAATCATTGTTCCGTTCGGTTGAGGTTTTGATGGTTGATGACGTCCAGTTCATTGCCGGCAAAGATTCGACTCAAGAAGAATTCTTCCACACCTTCAACGCGCTTGTTGATTGTGGAAAGCAGATCGTAATTTCAGCCGATCGTGCTCCGGGTGAGATTAAAGATCTTGAGGAGCGCATCAAGTCGCGCCTTCAATGCGGTCTCGTCGTCGATCTTCACCCTACTGATTACGAACTCCGACTCGGAATCCTGCAAACCAAGGCGGAACTTTACAAGAGCCAGTATCCAGATCTCGAAATCGCGAATGGCGTCCTTGAATTCCTCGCGCATCGCATTTCGACCAACGTTCGCGTACTCGAAGGCGCTTTGACCCGACTTTTCGCGTTTGCATCACTGGTCGGACGTGAAATCTCGCTTGAGCTTGTTCAGGATTGCCTTGCCGACGTTCTAAAGGCGTCTGACCGCAAGGTCACCGTTGAGGAAATTCAGCGCAAAGTCTCCGAACACTACAACATTAGACTTTCTGATCTTATTGGTCCGAAACGTGTGCGCACTTATGCCCGTCCGCGTCAAATCGCCATGTACCTCGCGAAGTCGATGACAAGTCGTTCGCTGCCAGAAATCGGACGTCGATTTGGTGGTCGTGATCACACAACGGTAATGCACGGTGTTAAGCGTATCGAAGAGCTGCGGAACAAGGACAGCCAGATTGCAGACGATCTGGAGATGTTGCGCCGCGCACTCGAAGCCTGAGGACTTTGTTCTCGGACGCTTGACGCCACTCTTTCAGTCTATGAATGTGTAAAAAACACTTGAGCCGGTGGGATAAACAGGTAGTTTTTCCCTCCCGACGGCTGAGGCCCGACAAGAAGCGGAGCATGGGACATGAAATTCAGTATTGAACGCGGCGAGCTACTTAAAGCTGTCGCACAGGCACAATCGGTCGTCGAGCGTCGGAACACGATTCCGATCCTTGCCAACGTTTTGATTGAGGCCGAAGGTAACACCGTCCAGTTCCGCGCGACCGACCTCGATATAGAGGTTGTGGACAAGGCTCCTGCGATGGTCGAGCGTGCTGGTGCAACCACCGTTTCGGCGATGACCTTGAACGAGATTGTGCGCAAACTTCCCGATGGGGCGCTCGTTACACTGACCGATGACGGTGCCAAAGGGCGCCTGACGATTGAAGCGGGACGTTCAAATTTCAGCCTCGCAACGCTTCCCAAGGAAGATTTCCCGGTGATGGCGTCGTCGGACTATGCTTCGAATTTCTCGGCGCCTGCGCCTGTTCTTCGTCGTCTCTTTGATAAATCCAAGTTCGCGATTTCAACTGAAGAGACCCGCTACTATCTGAACGGTGTCTATATGCATGTTGCAGAGCGTGAAGGTGCCAAGGTGCTTCGCTGTGTTGCAACAGACGGTCACCGTCTTGCCCGCATCGATGCCGATCTTCCCGAGAATGCGGAAGGCATGGCGGGCGTAATTGTCCCGCGCAAAACCGTGGGCGAGCTGCGTAAGCTTTTGGATGATGACGAAATGCAGATCGCTGTGTCGGTGTCCGAGACAAAGATCCGTTTTGCGACGCCTTCCATCACACTGACGTCCAAGGTGATCGACGGCACGTTCCCCGATTACACGCGCGTGATTCCAAGCGGCAATACGCGCCAGCTTGAGGTCGATGCGAGCGAATTCGCAAAGGCTGTAGATCGCGTTGCGACCGTCTCGTCCGAGCGTAGTCGCGCGGTCAAACTAAGCCTAGACGAAGACCGTCTGGTGCTTTCGGTAAACGCCCCAGATAGCGGTGCCGCAGAAGAAGAGCTTGCCGTTGCCTATGGTGACGAGCGTTTGGAGATTGGGTTCAACGCCAAGTATCTCCTTGAAATCGCAAGCCAAGTTGATCGAGAAAACGCTGTATTTCTGTTCAACTCTTCCGGTGATCCGACCTTGATGCGCGAAGGTAATGATACCTCGGCTGTCTATGTCGTCATGCCGATGCGCGTATGATTTTTGATTTCCGTTGGAAATCCGAAAGCCGTTGGCGGCGGTTCGATAAGAATGATGCAGGGGGCCGCGTATGAGCGGCCTTTCTGTTGCTGAACTCACTCTTTCACATTTCCGTTCGCACAAGCGGGCAGAGTTCGCCTTTGATGGTCGTCCGGTGGCAATTCATGGCCCAAATGGAGCAGGCAAGACTAATATCCTCGAAGCGATTTCTTTGCTCTCACCAGGGCGCGGGTTGCGCCGCGCGAGCGCAGACGAAATCGCAAGGAGACCTGAGGCGCTGGGATGGAAAATTTCGACGGTTCTGCGTTCACTGCATCAAGTGCATGAGGTTGAGACTCTTGCTGAGAATGGATCGAGCCGCACGGTAAAAATTGACGGAAAGTCGGCAGCTCAGATTGCGCTTGGCCGAATTGCTCGCGTTCTTTGGTTGGTCCCGTCGATGGATCGGCTTTGGATCGAAGGTGCAGAGGGGCGTCGTCGATTCTTGGACCGCATGACGATGAGTTTTGAACCGAGTCATGCAGAGGCCGTTCTCACCTATGAGAAGGCAATGCGCGAACGCAATCGGCTCCTCAAAGATATGGTTCGAGATGCGCATTGGTATGCCGCTGTCGAAACCCAAATGGCACGTGCGGGTGCCGCGATTCAACAGAACCGCTCGACGGCTCTCGAGCTTCTTGATCAAGCTCAGCGTGAGACCGAGACCGCTTTTCCAGTGGCAGAATTGACCCTTGTGAGCGCAGAGGAACAAGACCCGACCGGCGAAGAGCAACTGATTGACGCCTTGGCCCAAGGACGCACCCGTGACATGGCCGCAGGGCGCACGCTTGTCGGGCCTCACCGCGCTGATCTTGTCGGTATCTATACCGCAAAAGGGGTGAACGCTTCGGTCTGTTCGACAGGCGAGCAAAAGGCTCTCCTCGTTTCACTTATTCTAGCCAATGCGCGGGGATTGGCGCGTGATTTTGGAGCTCCACCGATCCTACTCCTTGATGAAGTCGCAGCGCATCTTGACGCGAACAGACGTGCGGCGCTTTATGACGAAATATGCGCACTTGGAGCTCAGGCGTTTATGACGGGCACTGGCCCAGAGCTTTTCGAAGAGCTCGGTGCACGCGCTCAATTTGTAGAAGTGACAGAGGTCAACGGAATTTCAAAGGTTGATATGTGAATGAATAATCAAAGGGTTACCCTGATTACGCTCGGCGTTACCGATCTCAACCGTTCCAAGGGTTTCTATTCAAGCCTCGGTTGGATTATCGCCCAAGAACAACCGAGCGTCATTTTCTATCAACTTAATGGTCTGGCTTTAGGACTTTTTCCTATTGATGCGCTCGCAGAAGATCAGGGGCGGCCAGGTGAAAAACTTGGAGTGGGCGGTAGCACTCTTGCGGTGAACTATTCGACAGAGGATGAAGTTGATCAGGCGTTTGACCAGGCTTTGGCGGCGGGTGCGACACAGCTCAAAGCACCTGAGAAAGTCTTTTGGGGCGGCTATTCGGGTTACTATGCCGATCCCGATGGTCATGTGTGGGAAATTGCTATGAATCCGTTTTGGCCATTGAACAAGGATGGAAGTTTGACGCTTCCAAAGTCTGAATGACGATCACTTTCTACGATTTGCTGCTCTACGCGGGCGCCCTGTTGATCCTCTTTATGACCCCTGGTCCAGTTTGGGTTGCGTTGACAGCCCGCGCACTTACCTCGGGTTTCGCGGGTGCTTGGCCGCTCGCTTTGGGCGTGGTGATCGGTGATGTCCTTTGGCCATTTCTTGCAATTCTTGGGGTGACTTGGATCGTCAACGAGTTTGCGGGCTTTATGACCGTCTTACGTTGGGTCGCTTCGATAACGTTCCTCGTTATGGGCGCGCTGATCATAAAGAATGCAGATAAGTCTATCAGCACTGATAGTCGGTTAACGCGTCCAGGTGCGTGGGCGGGGTTTGTCGCTGGCGTTGCGGTCATCCTCGGGAACCCCAAGGCGATCTTGTTCTATATGGGTGTACTTCCGGGGTTCTTTGACCTGACTACGCTCAAATGGCCTGACATGGTCGCGATCGCAGTTTTGTCGGCAGTTATTCCGCTGATGGGCAACCTGACGCTTGGCCTTTTCATCGGTAAAGCGCGTGAACTTTTATCCTCGCCAAAGGCACTGCGTAGAACCAATTTGGTTGCAGGTGTGCTCTTGGTTTTGGTTGGGATCGTGATCCCTTTTATCTGACACAAAATATGGTGCTAACTGCGTGACATTGCTGGCAGAATTCTCTATATTTTGCTGACAATAAACGGGGAAAGTCCGCATGTCCGAAAATGAGCAGAAGCCAGCAGAATACGGCGCCGATTCCATCAAGGTTCTCAAAGGCTTAGAGGCCGTCCGTAAGCGTCCTGGTATGTACATCGGCGATACGGATGACGGCTCGGGTCTTCACCACATGGTGTACGAAGTCGTGGACAACGGCATCGACGAGGCTCTTGCTGGTCACGCAGACTATGTTCACGTGAAGATTCATGCGGATTCGAGCGTTTCCGTAAGGGATAACGGCCGCGGAATTCCTGTCGATATGCATGCCGAAGAGGGTGTCTCGGCGGCCGAAGTTATCATGACCCAGCTTCATGCTGGCGGTAAGTTCGACAGCAACTCCTACAAGGTCTCGGGTGGTCTACATGGCGTGGGCGTTTCGGTTGTAAACGCGCTTTCGGTTTGGCTGGAATTGCGCGTCTGGCGCAACGGCAAAGAACACTATGCCAAGTTTGAGCACGGCGAGACGACCGAACATCTTCGCGTTGTTGGTGAAAGCGATGGAGATAAAGGCACCGAGGTGCGCTTCCTTGCTTCGACCGATACTTTCTCGAACCTCGATTATGTCTATGAAACGCTTGAAAAGCGTCTTCGTGAACTTGCATTCCTGAACTCGGGCGTGCGCATCATCCTAGAGGATGAACGCCCCGCAGAGCCGCTTCGCACTGAGTTGTTCTATGATGGCGGTGTCAAAGAGTTTGTTAAGTATCTCGACCGCTCCAAGCACCCGATGATGCCTGAGCCCATTTACGTGACTGGCGAGCGCGATGATATCGGTATCGAAGTTGCTATGTGGTGGAACGATAGCTACCACGAAAACGTGCTGCCATTTACGAACAACATTCCTCAGCGTGACGGCGGCACCCACATGGCGGGCTTCCGTGCGGCACTTACCCGTACGATTAACAACTACGCTCAGACTTCGGGGATCGCGAAAAAGGAAAAAGTGAACTTTACGGGTGACGATGCCCGTGAAGGTCTGACATGCGTTTTGTCGGTCAAAGTGCCTGATCCTAAGTTCAGCTCGCAGACCAAGGACAAGCTGGTTTCCTCCGAGGTGCGCCCTGCAGTCGAAAACCTGATGAACGAAAAGCTGGCGGAATGGTTCGAAGAGAACCCAACCGAGGCCAAAGTGATCGTCGGTAAAATCGTGGAGGCTGCACTTGCCCGCGAGGCGGCTCGCAAAGCCCGCGAACTCACCCGCCGCAAGACCGCGATGGATGTGAACTTCCTTGCTGGCAAGCTCAAGGACTGCTCCGAGAAAGACCCGTCCAAGACCGAAGTCTTCCTCGTCGAGGGTGACTCCGCAGGCGGCTCTGCTCAAACGGGTCGTGACCGCATGACCCAAGCAATCCTTCCGCTCAAGGGTAAGATCCTTAACGTAGAGCGTGCCCGTTTCGACCGTATGCTCGGATCGCAAGAAATCGGAAACCTTGTGATGGCGCTTGGCACTGGCATTGGCCGTGACGAGTTTAATCTCTCCAAGCTGCGTTACCATAAGATCGTAATCATGACCGACGCAGACGTCGACGGCGCGCACATTCGTACGCTTTTGCTGACGTTCTTCTTCCGTCAAATGCCTGAACTGATTGAAAACGGGCACCTCTATATTGCTCAGCCGCCGCTTTATAAGGTGTCTCGCGGCAAGTCCGAGGTTTACCTCAAGGACCAAAGCGCGATGGACGAATACCTTGTCCAACAGGGCACTGACGGCGCCGTGCTTCGCCTTGCCAATGGCGCAGAGATGGCTGGTCATGACCTCATGAGGGTCGTTGAGGAAGCCCGTCAGCTCAAGCGCGTACTCGAGGCCTTTCCGACCCATTACCCTCGCCATATTCTGGAGCAAGCCGCGATCGCAGGCGCTTTCGTTCCGGGTGTGGTTGATGCCGACCTTCAGGGCACAGCCGATCTTGTTGCTAAGCGTCTCGACCTTATTGCGCTGGAATACGAGCGTGGCTGGCAGGGTCGTATCACGCAGGATCACGGCATCCGTCTTGCGCGCATTCTGCGCGGCGTTGAAGAAGTTCGTACGCTCGACGGTCCGATGCTTCGTTCTGGTGAGGCGCGCAAAACAGGCTCGTTCACCAAGTCTCTGCAAGAGGTCTATAACCAGCCGGCGAAACTCATCCGCAAGGATCGTGTTCAGCTGATCTATGGTCCGCTCGATCTCCTTAAGGCCGTTTTGCAAGAGGGCGAAAAAGGCCTGTCGATCCAGCGTTATAAGGGTCTGGGCGAGATGAACCCTGATCAGCTTTGGGAAACAACACTTGATCCGGATGCGCGCACGTTGCTTCAGGTTAAAGTGGAAGACGTGGCAGAGGCCGACGACATCTTTACCAAACTGATGGGTGATGACGTCGAACCGCGTCGAAACTTTATCCAGCAAAACGCGCTATCGGTCGAGAATCTCGACTTCTAAATAAGCAACGCCCGCAATTGAACTTGCGGGCGACTTGCTATCTGCCGTGGTTTCCGTCGTAGGTGTTGCGTTGCGGTGGCTCCCAGCCTGTCGGTTTTCTTTCTGGTTTGTACACTTCTACAATGAGCGGATAGCAGGCGGCCGCATCCGACGAATGTTCAGATGAACAGTCCCCACCCGGGCAAGCCGATAACACGCCAAGCAGATCAATCTCGGCGAAAAATTCGAGGAAGTCACCCTGTCTGACGGGGCTTGCTTTCATGAAATATTGACCCGTGTCGCGCGTGAAACCTGTGCACATAAAGACGTTGAGCACATCATGCACATGCGGCTCCGCTTCGTGCAGCTCAATCTTGGTCGCGTCAGAAAGCGCCCTTGTCAGATTGGAGTGGCAACACGAATGATATTGGCCACCATGGCTAAGAAGATTGTGTGTGTAGGGATCACAGCGTGTGCCGATCACATCGTGAACCGAGCCGCCAAATTCATCAAAGCCATACCAATCCAAAGTGTCGTGTGTGATCGTTGCAATGGGTCGCATATGCGGAAAGTTTGAAAAAAGCTGATCGCCAAAGCCTACATGCGTTCCATTAAGCGCACGCGTCTTCCCACTGTAGAACCGCTCAGAGATGTCATTTGCATTAAAGAGATTGAGATCGCCGACTTGGGGACCCTCAAAGCAAATAATCCTGAAAAAGTGACCTTGTGGCACTTGGAAACTCGATGCTTCGCGAGGCGCGATCAAGGTGCTCGAAACGAGCGACATCTCATCCCGAATTTCGACATAGCTCGCCATTTCGGGCCGAGGGAGGGTGTCGGTTGGATAGCAAATCACCGGAGAAATGGATTTGCGCGCTTCGGCGTCGCTAGGGGCTATTGATCGCGCTTTGGGTTTCATCGCTGGCTCCATTTTACATGAGCCTACTATGCACTGTAGATTGTACGGGGAGAAGCGAGGCTTCGTATATGCGTGGAACCAAATCGGGCATCCAACGTTTTGTCTTCATAAGAGCGCCGCTTGGCGCAGGTTCATTTCTGGAGATTTTATTATGCTTGGTTGGGCACTTACGTTTCTTATAATCGCACTCGTTGCAGCACTCTTTGGCTTTGGCGGTATCGCTAGCGCCTCTGCGGGTATTGCTCAGGTGCTGTTCTTTGTCTTCTTGCTGCTTTTCATCGTCGCGATGGTCGCTCGAGCAGTTCGCGGCAAGCCGCCGGTTTAATCAGGGGCAAAGAGGAAAAGGGGCGGCCAATTAGCCGCCCCTTTTTTGTTAGTACAACTGCCTAGGCAACCAAGGTTTCAGTGGAAGAGAAGAACATTGCTTGTGAAACAGCTGACGCGACCTGCTCTTCGGTGTAGGGCTTGGTGATAACGAACGCAGGTTCCGGTCGTTCGCCAGTCAGTAACCGCTCTGGATAGGCTGTGATGAAAATGACAGGCGTATCGCCTGCGGTTTTCATGATCTCGTTTACCGCATCGATACCAGACGAACCGTCAGCGAGCTGAATGTCAGAAAGAATGAGATCAGGACGTTCCGCGTTAAACAGTTTCACAGCTTCTGTTTCGGTACGTGCAACGCCAGTGATCTTGTGGCCCATTTCGGAAACGATGCTTTGAAGATCAAGCGCAATAATTGCTTCATCTTCGATGATCATGACTTTGCCAGAGAGGTTCTCTTCCATTTCGCGCAAAGCAATTCTGTGGAGCTCGCTTACTTCGTCGGGAGCTGTTTCGAGGATGGAAGCAACTTGGTCGACCGAAAAGTTTTCGACGGTACGAAGAAGAAGGACTTCACGCGTGTTTGGTGTCAGCGTGGAAAGCCTATCCTGTGCCTTGCGGGCAATTGAGCTGTCTTCATTTCCCATTTGGGCCGCGGTGCTCGACCAAATCTTGTGAAAAGCGAGGAAGAGGGCCGTCTTTGGATCAAGGCCCATCTCAAAGACCGAGCGATCAACCAAAAGCGCCTCGAGCGTTGTCGCGGCATAGCGGTCGCCAGTTGTTTGGTTCCCAGTTAAAGCGCGTGCATAACGGCGCAAGAACGGCAAGTTCTCCGCAACCACCAAAGAAAGATGTTCGGAAGAGTTTGACGATGCCATCTTATATCCTTTTTTCGAATTTCTTGGGAACCTAACGCGCTGAACCGCGTTAGGTTCCACACGACGACTAGTTTTTTTGATAGTGGCAGCGCCGGGAAACCGATGAACACGAGAACAAATAAATCAAAGCTCGAAGAGCAAATCGAAGAGAACCTAAAGCGGGTCTATCAGGAGCGCGTAGTCGAGCCCGTTCCCGATAAATTTCTTGATCTGATTAGACAACTTAAGGAGCAGGCAGACACCGATGCCAAATAGAAATGCTCCCATCGATCCTCGTGACGAGATTATTGAACACCTCCCTGCGATGCGTGCCTTTGCGCTTAGCTTGACCCGCAATGGGACGCGGGCAGATGACCTTGTTCAGGATTCAATCGTTAAGGCATGGAAAGGCTTTGATAGCTTTAAACCCGGAACGAACCTTCGTGCATGGCTCTTCACGATCCTTCGAAATAGCTTCTATTCAGAGCGCCGCAAAGCAAAGCGCGAGGTCTCCGACGTTGATGGCGCGTTCTCTTCTCGATTGGCGAGCAAGCTAGATCATGATGGCCGTCTTGCATTCAAAGATTTTCATATAGCGTTCGAGACGCTGCCTGTTGAACAGCGCGAAGCACTCATTCTCGTTGGTGCATCTGGGTTTTCTTACGAAGAAGCGGCAGAGGCTTGTGGAGTAGCGGTCGGCACAATCAAGAGCCGTGTGAACCGTGGTCGCAAGCGTCTGGTGGAACTGCTTGAAATGTCCGAGGACGAAGCGATTGAACTTACCGATAGCGCAACACTCGGAGTAATTTCTCAGGGGGCCAATCAGGTTTTAGCGCGGTGAAAAAACTACGTGAGTTTGCGGATGGTTTAGCTTTTAGGGTAGCGGCACTTCTCGCCGTTGCCCTTTTTCCGCTTGGTCTCATTTCAGTTTACCAGATGCTCTATGTGTCTGAATCGATTGACCGTAGATCAGAGGTCACCTTGGAGTCGCTTACCGCGCAAGCGGCGGCAAACGAGATTGGGCTGATCCGTGGCGGCTTTGGTGCTGTTAGCGCTTTGGCTGGCACACTCGAAGCCATCGATCCAGATGATCCTGAAATATGTTCGATTCCTTTCGCCACATTTATCGCAGAGAACCCCGAGTATTCATTTGCCGGTTTTGCAGACGCGAACGGTGTCTTGCGCTGTGGAAGTTCCGGTGTGGGGATTAGTGTTTCCGATACCGAAAGCTACTTCCAACAGTCCGCTGCTCCTGGGCGGCATACCACCCTTTCAAGCAATGGAAAGGTGAGTAAGACTTCTGTTATTGTAATGTCAAAGGCGGTTTTCTCGGACGGTAGCTTCGCTGGTTATGTCGTGGTCTCGCTGCCCCACCGCAATATTTTCGACGATTTGGCACTTCTGTCTGATAGGCCGCTCGAGCTCGCTACATTTAATTCCGATGGCGAGATAATGAGCGCTCAAAACGGGCTCGACACGGTTTGGCAGCGCATTCCAGCAGACATTCCACTCGCAAAACTGGGAGAGAGTCAACGCATTGCTTTTACAGCAAAAACTTTAACCGGAGAAGAGCGCGTCTTCGCGGTAATCCCCATCGTTGAGGGCACAATCTATGCGATCGGTAGCTGGCCGCGCGAACACTTCTTGTTTGCTGATCGTTGGAAGTGGATCAGCCCGCTCTTGCTTCCTGCATTGATGTGGGCGGCGTCACTCGCAGTTGCATATTTCGCGGTCCACCGAATGGTCATTCGACCAGTGCGTCGATTTAAACTTGAAATGAAGCACTTTGCTCTGAGTAGGCGTATGCCGTCCTATACACCGAACGCATCGATGCCTTTTGAAATCCGTCGGATTGGCGAAGTTTGGCATGATCTGGCAGATACCGTTATTCGCGATGAGGCCGAGCTCGAAGGCACAATTCATGACAAGACGGTACTTCTTAAGGAAGTGCATCATCGGGTTAAGAATAACCTTCAGCTCATCTCTTCGATCATTAACATGAAGATGCGCAAACTGCATGCGCCCGAAGCGAGGCGAGCGCTGAAGGATCTTCAGCTTCGCGTCATGTCGATCGCGTCGGTCCATCGGTCTCTTTATGAGTCTGAAGCACATGGCCAAGTCCGCGCAGATCAACTTATTCGCTACATTGTTCAGATGTCTTACGAGAACGGTCTTGAAAAATCGTCTGGAGTTATTCTTGATTACGACTTGGAAGAGGTCGGCCTCTACCCAGACCAAGCGCTTCCACTGTCTCTCTTAGCGGCAGAAGCAGCAACAAACGCAGTAAAGTACCTTGGGGTACCGAATGATGGCCCTGCTCGGGTTCGGGTGCATCTTGAACGAATGTCCGATGGCCGCGCTCAGTTCTTGCTTCAGAACACCAAGGGTAAATCGCTTTACGATGTGGAAACCGAAGGAAGTGGCCTTGGGACTTCTCTCATCAACGCATTTGCTGCTCAGATAGGAGGTAAGGTCGAGATAAGCGAAACTGAAGAAGCCTATCAAATCAGTATCGAATTCTCGATCCAAGAGTTCGAACCAGAGCATAGCAAACAACCGCCGAGAGATTATTAGGGACTTTGACCTGTTCTTCGTAGGCTGTATCAGCGCTCTAAGTTTCCTTGGAGCACTTCAAAATGTTTACTCGTAGGTCGTTTGTTTGTTCGGCGTTGGTTATTTTGTCAGCCTGCGGTTCTGGTGTGAATTCTTTTGCCGAAGGCACCTATAACCCGAGCCTCTTTCCAAATGAGACGAACGAGCTGCGCGAGCGCATCAACTATTGGGCGGACTATTATCAAATTCCCCGTACATTGGTTCATCGCGTCATCCAGCGCGAGAGTGACTATCGCCCTGAGGCGCGAAACGGTCCCTATTATGGTTTGATGCAGATCCTTCCTCAGACCGCGCGAACCATGGGTCATCGCGGCACCCCAGACGATCTCCTCAAGGCCGACGTAAATTTGCAGTACGCGGGGAAATACTTGCGTGGTGCGTGGCTCGTATCAGACGGTGACGAAAAGACTGCTGTTGGCTGGTATGCGCGCGGATATTATTATGAAGCCAAGCGACGCGGACTCTTGGTCGAAACGGGTTTGCGCTCAGCGTAGTTTCGAGAACTTGAACACCAATGGAGCCGCAGCGACGACTAGCAGAATTCTCACGATGTGCATCACCGAAACAAAGGCAACATCGAGGTGCATTGCCAGCGCGAGCAGCGACATTTCAGTAAGACCGCCCGGTGAATACGCAAGAAATACGTTTGCCATCGGCACGTTGATCACCGCTGCGCTACCAACAGTGAAGATCGTTGCGAAAATCAGCATTGATACACAGGAGCCCAAACCCAGCACGAGGTCCCTTCCGATGTCCCGCAGCTTTGAGCCAACGAACTGACACCCGATGTTGGAGCCGAGCACAATCTGGGCTGCAATCACGACCAAACTTGGCGGGGCAATTTCCACAAGGTGCAGCACATGCGCGATTGCACTCAGGAGCATTGGGCCGAGAAGTATGCCGGTTGGAAGGCGAAGCAATTTGCCAAGCGGGCTCCCAATCGCAGCACATCCGATCAGGATTATCCAGTCACTATAGTCTAGCGCATTGATAGCAATCCAATTTGCCTTTGCGCCACTGTTTGATCGAACTCCAAAGACGAGACCGAAGACCAAGCCCACGATAATGATAGTCATCAAGACCCTAGACGCATGGGCAAGCGCAATTTTGCGTTCATCTCCGCCCCAGCTTCCGCCGATTAGGATCATATCGTTGAGCCCGCCGGGCATGGCAGAAAAATAGGCTGTGACTGTGTCATAGCGCCCGAGACGCTTGTAGATCAGGAATGAGCTGGTCGCCGCGACTGACAAGAATGCGGCCAAAATGGCAACTGCAAGCGACCACTCAAATAGCTGGCTGAGGACTTCGGCCGTGACAGATGCGCCAAGCATGACGCCAATGATCGGAATTACGATTGGGCGAAAGCGCTTGGGGGCCGAAACAGGGGCGCCGGTCAATGCGGCGATTGTGTTCAGGATCAGTGGGCCAAGCATCCAAGGAAGGGGCAGTCCAAGATTGTAAAAGCTGTATCCCGCCACCAAGCCGATCAAGAGCGCTAAGCCTTCAGACAACGGCTTGCGCATCGCCATGCTTATAAGCCCCCGAGGTGCTTTTCGCCGCGCTTCTTCGCGAGTTTGATCTGCTTTTGGCGCTCGCGGAAACGCACTTTGTCTTCCTCGGTCGTCTCATGGGCACAGTGGTGGCACGAAACCCCCGCCTCGAATTCAGCGCGCTTCATATCTTCGGGCAGAATCGGGCGACGACAAGCATGACAAAGGTCATAAGGACCTTCGGCAAGGCCATGACCAACCGAGACGCGGCGGTCAAAGACAAAGCACTCTCCGTTCCACAGGCTCTTTTCCTGCGGCATTTCCTCAAGGTATTTCAGGATGCCGCCTTTGAGGTGATAAACCTCTTCTACGCCTTGCTGCCTCAGGAAGTTCGTCGATTTTTCGCAGCGAATACCGCCCGTGCAGAACATGGCGATCCGCTTGTTATGGAAGCGCTCTTTGTTCTCTTCCCACCATTGTGGAAACTCGCGGAAGGTCTTCGTTTGTGGATTTATCGCACCTTCGAAGGTTCCGATGGCAACCTCGTAGTCGTTGCGCGTATCGATAATTGCGACATCTGGCGATGAAATCAGTTCGTTCCAATCCTCAGGAGCAACATACTGACCGACAACGGCACGCGGGTCTACATCAGGTTGCCCCATGGTCACGATCTCTTTTTTGAGACGGACCTTCATGCGGGCAAAGGGTTGGTCTGTTGCCGCGCTTTCTTTCCACTCAAAGTCGGAGCATCCCGGAAGGGCCTTGATATGTGCAATTACGGCGTCAATTCCAGCACGGTCGCCAGCAATAGTCCCGTTGATCCCCTCTTTTGCTAAGAGGAGGGTTCCGGTGATCCCCTTCTCGACACAGAGCACCTCGAGAGGCCCTTGGAGCGCAGACGGGTTATCAAAAGCGGTGAAATGATAGAGTGCAGCAACTGTATACATGAGTTCGGCTTACGCCTCTCTGAATTTCCTATCAAGAGCACAACGTACTTTCACAGAGGAATTGACCCTAGAACTTGCGGCGCTAGGGTCGGTTCAAACGAGAGGGCTAGTGATGAATCCTGCAAACCATGCTTTGATTGTAATTGATGTGCAGAATGACTTCTGCCCAGGAGGTGCTCTCGCGGTGGTTGGGGGTGATGAAATCGTTGCGCCGATCAACGCACTGATGGATGATTTCGCAAGCGTGATCCTAACCCAAGATTGGCATCCTGCAGGGCATTCTTCCTTTGCTTCATCTCATACTGACGCAGCTCCGATGAGTATGATCGAGATGCCATATGGGTCTCAGGTGCTTTGGCCAGATCACTGCATTCAGATGACCGACGGCGCAGAGTTTCACAGTGACCTTCGGACCGAAGCTGATCTTATCATTCGCAAGGGGTTCAATCCTCTGATCGATAGCTATTCGGCCTTCTTTGAGAACGACCATAAGTCTCCTACGGGGCTCGAAGGGTATCTGCGCACTCGAGGAATTGAGGTGCTGACGCTTGTTGGGCTCGCGACGGATTTTTGTGTTCATTATTCTGCAGTAGATGCCGCAAAGTTGGGTTTCAAAGTCACTGTCAGAACTGATCTTTGCCGAGCTATCGACTTTGAAAATTCGCTAGGTGCAGCCGTAAATGCGATGAAGTCGTACGGCGTGAACGTTGTTTAAGTAGGAAGATTCAGATGTCTAAAGTTCGTATAGCGGTCATGGGCGCTGGCCTAATTGGGCGACGTCATGTCATGCATATTGCTCAAAACGAGAGCACTGAAATCGCTGCGGTAATCGAGCCAACCTCCGTGGGCGAGGTCGTCGCGAATGAATTTGGCGCGCCGTGGTTCAAGAGCCTTGGAGATATGCTCGCCATCGATCGGCCTGATGGAGTTTTGGTCGCGACACCAAACCAGCTTCACAAAGCAAACGGGCTCGAATGCATCGCCGCTGGTTTACCAGCGCTTATTGAAAAGCCGATTTGCGACAAACTTGATGATGCAACTGAGCTTGTGGAAGCCGCCGAAAAGGCAGGAGTCCCGCTTCTGACCGGACACCATCGTCGCCATAACTTGCTGATGCAAAAAGCAAAAGAAATGATTGAAAGAGGCGACATCGGCCGCCCCTTGGTTGCGAACGCGATGTTTTGGATCAAAAAGCCCGACGACTATTTCAATGTTGATTGGCGACGCGAAAAGGGTGCTGGTCCCGTGTTCCTCAACCTTATCCATGATGTTGATAACTTACGGTATCTGCTTGGGGATGTTGTCGCCGTTACCGCCTCTGAATCTAACGCTGTGCGAGGGAATGCGGTTGAAGAAACCGCTGTGATTCTGCTCGAATTTGCTTCGGGTGCGCTTGCGACTGCTTCGGTTTGTGATGCAACGGTTTCGCCATGGAGCTGGGAAATGACCACGGGCGAGAACCCGGCTTATCCCAAAGCAGATGGAGAACACTGTTATCTGATTGGCGGCACGGATGGTTCGCTTTCCCTTCCGCAGCTTGACCTGCGCTGCAACAACGGCGTGCAGAGCTGGTATGAACCTTTTGAGATGATCCGCCCAGCCATTGCGAACGAAGATCCGCTCGCGCGTCAAATCACACAATTTGCGAAAGTGATCAGAGGGGAAGAAGCTCCATTAGTGTCGGGTCGAGAAGGACTTGAAACACTTCGCGTGATTGATGCCGTTAAGAAATCTGCCGCGACAGGTCAGCGTGTTCGTATCGCTTGATCTATCGCACGGCACGTTCTTAATTGGCACCAAGTCAAGGAGCCCAAGATGGTCGATCTCGCAACTCGCGTCTATAACCACAAGTGGAAGATCGATCCGATTATCCGGTCGCTCATCGATACCGATTTTTACAAGCTCCTCATGTGCCAGTCGGTGTTCCGCAACCGGCCTGACACCACCGTCACCTTCAGCCTTATCAACCGCGCGGGGCACATCCGGCTTGCCGACATGATAGACGAGGGTGAGTTGCGCGAGCAACTCGACCACGTCCGCTCGCTGTCCCTGTCGCGCGGCGAATCCACATGGCTGCGAGGCAACACCTTCTACGGCAAGCGCCAGATGTTCCGCCCTGATTTCATGGAGTGGTTCGAGAATCTCCGCCTTCCGCCCTACCACCTCGAAAAGCGCGACGGTCAGTACGAGCTGACCTTCGAAGGCACCTGGCCCGAGGTCATGCTCTGGGAAATCCCGGCCCTTGCCATCCTGATGGAGCTGCGGTCCCGCGCCGTCCTCAACCAGATGGGCAAGTTCGAACTTCAGGTCCTCTATGCCCGCGCCATGACCAAGCTTTGGGAAAAGGTCGAAAGTCTGCGCACCATCCCCGACCTGAAACTGGCCGACTTCGGCACGCGCCGCCGTCACGGGTTCTTGTGGCAGGACTGGTGCGTGCAGGCGCTGATCGAAGGGCTGGGCGACAAATTCATCGGCACCTCGAACTGCCGCATCGCCATGAAGCGCGATATCGAGGCGATCGGCACCAACGCCCACGAACTGCCCATGGTCTACGCCGCCTTGGCCAAGACCGACGCCGACCTGCGCCGCGCCCCCTACGACGTGCTGGCCGACTGGCACGAGGAACACGACGGCAACCTGCGCATCATCCTGCCCGACACCTACGGGACCGAGGGCTTTTTGCGCAACGCCCCTGACTGGCTTGCGGGCTGGACCGGCATCCGCATCGACTCGGGCGATCCCGCCACTGGGGCCGAGACCGCGATCCGCTGGTGGAAAGACCGCGGAGAGGACCCGACGCAAAAGCTCGTCATCTTTTCCGACGGTCTGGATGTGCAGAAAATCCACGAGCTGGCGGACCAGTTCCGCGGCCGCGTCAAAGCGTCCTTTGGCTGGGGCACGATGCTGACCAACGACTTCATCGGCCTGACCGCAAACGACGCCCTCGCCCCGTTCTCGCTGGTCTGCAAAGCGGTGTCAGCGAACGGCCACCCCACCGTCAAACTGAGTGACAACCCCAACAAAGCTATGGGCCCTGAAGGGGAAGTCGCAAGGTATAAGCGTGTGTTCGGGGTCGGTGAACAGGAGGCGCTTGCAGTTCACGTATAGGTTGTTAATACTGCCTTGAAATCACTAGGTAGTAAAATGCACTTAATCTCAGAACTGTTAGTCACTAATTTCAGATCTATTGAAAACGAAAATTTCCATTTTGCAAATTACACACCTTTAGTTGGTTACAACAACGCCGGAAAAAGTAACGCATTGAGGGCTCTGGCTTGGGTATGCAAACCATATTCTTTAGCCAACTCAGATTTCAAGGACCCTGAGCAACCAATCACTATAGTTGCTACCGTAACCGGCATATCTGAAAAGGTCTTAGATGGTTTGGAACGAACCCATCGAGCCAAAATTGAACCATACGTGAATGAAGGGTCGATAACCTTCTGTCGGTGTGCAAAATCACCGAACCTTAGTGTTTCAAAAATTACTCTAGAAGTCGGTGACCCTGCCACCGGAAAGTTTATTGACGCACCGACAGGAATTCCGGCCGCACTCGTCGCTCTTTTTCCAGAGGTCATTTCAATTGGAGCGATGGAGAACGCTGCAGAGGATGTAGGCAAGAGTTCGTCCTCTACGACAATCGGCAAATTGATGAAAGAAATACTTGATACGATCCAGGTTCGTTATCAAGAAAGCATTGACGATGCTCTTACCCCAATCGCCGAAAAGTTGAGCGCAACAGGGAAATCAAAAGACGAAACTTTAGTACAGGTCGACGAAAGAATTGAAAAATATTTAAACGATATCTTTCCGGGAGTAGGAGTGAAGACACACATTCCTATGCCGTCTTTTGATGATATTTTCAAAAAAGCCACCGTTCGTGTTTTTGACTCATCTCACATTGATGAGCTGCACCAAGATGTGTCCTCTCTCGGACATGGGGCACAACGATCAATTCAGATTGCGCTTGTCAACGCGCTAGCAGACTGGAAATCGACCGGTGCTGATGAAGGGGTCAGAACGAAACTCCTTCTCATCGACGAACCTGAATTATATCTTCATCCTCAAGCGATCCGCATGGTGCGGCATGCCCTCAAATCACTTTCATCGAATGGGTATCAGGTCGCTTTCTCCACACATTCGGCTGATATGGTTGGCGTTGAGGACGCTGAAAATACTCTTATGATCTACCGTGGTCCAGCACATGGGACGAAAGCGCGCGATAGACTATCCACCTCGATTGCAAGGGTCGTCGAAGACAACATCAAGCAAGCAGAATTACTTTTCGAGATATCGAACTCTAGAGAGTTTTTGTTCTCTGACAATGTGCTCTTATGTGAAGGTATATCCGACTTAAGAATAATCCCTCACTTATACAAAGCGATTAAGACAAGAGAACTTTCATCAGACAAGATTGGCTTAATAAAACTTGACGGCTCCGGCCAAACTCTAAAAGTAGTTCGTGTTCTATCTGCTTTAGGCGTCAAGGTAAAAGCAGTTGTCGATTTTGATTACGCTTTCAAAGTGGCGCCTTCCAACGGCCTAATTGACTCGAAGCTTCCAAACTTTGTGAAGATAAAATCGTTCATTAGTGACTTGGCAAGTAATAACGGCTGGAAACTCTCAACCGACGGATGCTTCGAAAAGGCCAACTCGGCTGAGGGATATATGGCAGTTGCAACAGAGCCTGATCTTCGGGATGCAGTTGCTGAAATTCGCGCAACTCTCCGAAATGCAGGTATCTGGGCTTGGAATGGTGGAGCAATAGAGCAGGTATTAGGAATGAAGTCGAAAGACCTTTCCGAACAACTAAGAATGATCGAGTGCATCAAAAATGGTTCGTTGTTCGGGAAGCTGGAAGGGGTCGATGAAATAAAAGCTTTTGTGAATTTTATTTCCTAATCCACCTTCCCCCTGAGCGCCTTAACCTCCCCCCGCTTCTTCTTCTCGTCCAGACGCCGCCGCACCGATCCCTTGGTGGGCTTTGTAGCGATGCGGCGTTTGGGGACCACGGTGGCGGCGCGGATCATTTCGGCTAGGCGTTCGCGGGCAAGTTCGCGGTTCATGGCTTGGGAACGGGTGTCCTGCACGA
>CAYWUN010000030.1:0-26958 GCA_964461315.1 uncultured Aestuarium sp. | reverse complement strand
GCGATCTCGCGACGGAGAATTTCTAGAACAGCCGGATATTCATCACGCATATAGATGAAGCACTTTTCAGCCTCGACCGCCCAAGCTGCGATGAGCATACCTTCAAGCATCAGGTGCGGCGTGCGTTCGAGGTAATAGCGATCCTTGAAGGTACCCGGCTCGCCTTCATCCCCGTTTACTGCGACATAGCGCGGGCCCGCGTTGGCACGCACAAATTCCCATTTTTTGCCAGAAGGAAAGCCGGCGCCACCAAGACCACGAAGACCAGCAGAGAGGAGCTCTGCCTGAACCTGTTTCCAGTCCCCAGCGCTACGCAATTCTACGAGTTTCGCGTAACCGCCCTTGTCCTTGTAGGCCTCAAAGGCTTCGTACTCGGGCATGTGGGCGTGGAAGTCGCCGCTCTTGATAACGTCGGAAATCAGGTCGGGCGTCGCGTGATCTACATGGCGATGGCCGACTTCGACAACAGGAGCCGTATCACAGCGCCCCATACATGGGGCACGAAGAATGCGGATTTTCGCGGGATCGTGTCCCTTTTCGAGCGCGGCCAACAACGCCTCGGACCCTGCAAGTTCACAGGACAGCGAGTCGCAAACACGGATGGTCAAATCGGGCGGCGCGGCTTCATTTTCTCGGATCGGATCAAAATGCGCATAAAAAGTCGCAACCTCCCACACCTCGGCCATGGAGAGGCGCATCTCTTCAGCCAAAGCGCGAAGATGAGCAGCAGACAAATGCCCATAAGTGTCCTGAATCAAATGAAGAAACTCGATCAAAAGGTCACGGCGACGCGGACGATCTCCGAGCAAATCGCGCACCTCTTGCCATGCGCTTTCCACCAGCGGGCGCCCCTTGGTATGCGTGCGGCCCTTGTTGCCGCTGCGACCCGAGGTCCAGATACCTTGTTCTTTGTCGAGCGCCATCGTCTCCACCCTTAAATGTGCACGTTTCCGACCCAAATGACGCAAAGGCATACCTCAATCAATATCATTAATCCGTTATACGATAGGAAGAAGCTATCAACCAATTCACAATGGACAGAAACCAGAGGAGCCCCTATCTGTGCAGCTATGAATTGGGATCAAGAACTCGACGCAGCAGGGCTTTTGTGCCCTCTCCCCGTGCTCAAGGCACGCAAGCGGCTTCAAGCAATGAAGGCGGGTGAAGTGCTTCGAATGATTGCGACAGATCCGGCGGCGATTATCGACGTGCCATTTTTCTGCCAAGAGTCGGGCCACGAGCTATTAGCGACTGAGGACGAAGCCGACACACAGGTCTATTACCTGAAGCACAAGGCTTAAACGCCGAACTCCGAATATGGAATAAAGCGGACATTTGTGCCTGCTTCCACATTCACGGCTTCATCAGGCAATTCGACAAGGCCAGTTGCCCACGAGAGGCCGCTAATGCGGCCAGAACCTTCGGATTTGAAGACTTCGGCCTGACCTTCTGCATTGATCCTTGCCCGAAGGAATTCCCGACGACCCGCTTTCTTGCGTTTGGTAAAGGCCGCGGGAACTTGGAAACCTTGCGGCGCTCGCCATCCCCTTCCTGCCATCAATGAAAGTGCAGGCCAACCGAAGACCAATGCGCAGACAAGCGCCGCGACTGGGTTGCCGGGAAGCCCAAATACCGGCGCACCATTCCACATAGCAAGCGCCAGCGGTCGGCCCGGCTTTAAAGCTATTCGCCAAGAGGAGAGCGATCCGCTCTCTCGCAAAAGAGCCGAAACGTGATCTTCGTCTCCAGCTGACGCGCCACCCGAAGTAAAAATCACATCGGCCCGTTTCGCACCATCATCAAGGCGCTGGCGGATCAACTCTAGGTCATCTTTGGCGTGGCCAAGATCGACCGCCTCGCATCCCCAGCCAGCGAACAGCGAAAGAAGCATTGGTCGGTTTGCATCGTAAATCTGATGAGGTCGCGCGTCCGAACTAGGGTCCGAGATAATTTCGTCGCCCGTCGAGAGCACACCCACACGCAGTTTGCGATAGACTTGAACGTCGGCAACACCTAGAGCCGACAGGAGCGCAAGGTCAGGCGCGCGAAGCATTGCGCCCTTGGCCAAGGCAAGAGCGCCTTCCGTGACGTCCTCGCCGGCTTTACGCGTGTTGGCAAAGGGCTTGATCGGACCGTCAAAGACAACTGCAGCGCCATCAAGCGCGGTATCTTCTTCCAGAACTACGGTATCCACCCCGTCGGGGAGGATCGCGCCTGTCAAAATGCGGACTGCGGCCCCTTTGGGAACCGAACCGTCAAAAGGCTGGCCTGCGGCGGCTCTACCATCGACGAGAGGGAGCCGCTGGACACCCTCAGTCGATGCAGCAACAGCAAACCCATAACCGTCGACAGCAGAGTTCGGTCGAGGCGGGTTAGAACGCCGTGCATAAACGTCGGCGGCGAGAACACGGTTCAAAGAGTCGTGGGTCCTGACAACCTCAGTCCCGACCAAAGGGGTGAGGCTCGACTTGAGCCGCGACAAGGCGACGTCAACAGGTATCCAATCCACCCCTTGAGGCATGGCAAAGCAATCGTTGCGCAAACGCGGCGGCGTGCTCTGTGCAGGCAGCGCTCTACGTAACTCGAGCTCTTGCTCGGAGCCAAAATCCATTGCTGCCGAGGCAAAATCATCCAATGCGCCACGCTTTTTCAGAGCAACTAGCGCGGTCAAAATCAATTCAGCACGCGTGCGCTCTGGCTCGCCGTGCATCGCCTCAACATCAAGCGCCAGCACATTCTGCGGCAGTCGCGTCGCCGCAACTTGCAAATCTAGCGTCGAGAAATAGCGTCCTTCGGGGAGCTGATCATTCAAGCCAAGAGTTCGGACCTCTTGACCCTCGACGGCAAGCCAAAGTCCGCCTTTATGGTTTGGTGTGCAAGCTATGATCGGCTCGATGATCAAAGACCCAGCTCCTTGGCGATGAAATCTGCAATTTGAGCCGTGTTGTTGAGGTCCAAGAGAGAAAGCTCTGTTTCGATCGCACTGTCAGACGCAATCGCTCGGATCGTGTCATTTTTTACGGCAAGCGGGGGCCTCATATTCTCGGCTCGATAGGCCTCGATTTTGGGATGCGGCTCGTTCTTGTAGCCTTCGATCAAAATGAGGTCGACAGGGCTCATCCGCGCCAACAGCTCTGAAAGTGGTGGTTCGGGTTCATCACGCAGTTCGTGCATCAGCGCCCAGCGCTTAGGCGAGGAAAGCATCACTTCGCTCGCACCTGCCGTACGGTGCCGAAAGCTGTCTCGGCCAGCTTGATCGACATCAGTCTCGTGATGCGCGTGTTTCACAGTCGAAACGCGCAGGCCGCGCGCTACAAATTCCTCAACGAGCCGCTCCATCAGGGTCGTTTTGCCTGCGTTCTTCCAACCTGTGACGCCATAAATCTTCATAGTCTGCTTTCGGCCTCGTCGAGGTCTTCTGGTGTATTCACATTGAAAAAGGGATCGTTCGCATCGCCCTCGAATACCGCCTCGCGCCCTTCGTGCTTTTCGGTCCAAAGCACGACCTTTTTCAGTCCCCCATTCAGCGCGTCCCTTAGATCTTCGCGCAATGCAACGGGCCATAGTCCAAAGGTCGGGTGTCGAATGAGCCCTTTTGTCATAGAGCGCGTCTCTTCATTGCCGCGTGGTGTCGCAGCGAGCACGAGGGGATGATCCTGACCAATCGAAGCTTGTTCAAGACGCGTGGTCAGGTCTGTTGGGAAAAATGGGGTGTCACTCGCCACGGTTACTATGGAGGTTGCACCCTGTTCGGCGGCCCAATCCAGCCCTGCTAGGACCCCTGCAAGAGGCCCAGGGAAACCTTCAACGGTATCGCCAAGGACAGGCAAACCGTAGGTGGCAAAGCGCGCTGCATCGCCATTTGCAGAGATCGCCATCGCTCCGACTTGGCCGTTCAGGCGCTCTATCGCATGTGTGAGCAAAGGCTTTCCACCTAGGGGCAGGAGCGCCTTGTCACCGCCGCCCATACGTGTAGCAAGACCACCAGCGAGAATGACCCCAAGCGGCTTCATTCGTCAGACCCTTTGCGACCGTGCTTGCGGTCCTCATTTGGGATCAATGAGGGATCGACGTCTCGCACCAAACGCTCTTCGCCCGAAAGGCAGACAAAACGCTGACCGCGCATCCGTCCAATAAGGGTGAGCCCAACTTGCCGCGCAATCTCGACCCCCCAAGCGGTAAAGCCCGAACGCGACGCGAGAACGGGTATTCCCATCAGGGCCGTCTTAATCACCATTTCAGAGGTCAGGCGACCAGTTGTATAGAGTATCTTGTCATTCGCAGTGACCTTATGGTGGAACATAAAGCCCGAAATTTTGTCGACTGCATTGTGGCGACCAACATCTTCCATAAAAACGAGTGGCTTGTCTTGCTGACAAAGAACAGTGCCGTGAATTGCGCCTGCTTCAAGATAGAGAGACGGCGTGGTGTTGATCTCTTTGGCCAGCGCATAAAGCCAACTCGTGCGGACCTCGGTCTGAGGAAGCGTTAGCCCCTCAAGACCTTCCATCATATCACCAAAAACCGTGCCGACAGCACAACCGCTCGTGCGTGTCTTTTTTTGAACCTTTTCCTCGTAAGAGGTCTGGCGTTGCGTCCGAACAACAACGGTTTCGATCTCTTCGTCGAAATCGATCGCTGTCACTTCGTCGTCATCCAAGAGCATACCTTGGTTGCGAAGAAACCCCAAAGCAAGAAGCTCGGGATAGTCGCCAATTGTCATAGCTGTCACGATTTCTTGGCGGTTGAGATAGATGGTCAAAGGCCGCTCTTCGACCACGGAAATTTCGGTTTCCACCCCTGTATGATCGACGCCGCGAATACGGCGCGTCAGTCGGCTGTCATTCGGGTTTGGCAGGACAGGATAATGCGGAGATGTCACAGGCGTCACTTTCACCCTGTCTCTTTTCTGGTGTCGTTCCATATTGTATGCTTTCTGGACGTGTTTCAAGGAACAGACAATGCTCGGTTATGTCATAGGCGGCGGAAGAGGTGCAACGGATCGCTTGATCCGAGATGTAGCTATGAAGCTCCGCGCACAGGGCCATGTGCTTGCCGGTGCAGTACAAGTGAATGTTGAAACCGACCCTGCCTATAAATGCCAGATGGATCTGCACATCCTGTCCGGTGAGAGTGTCGTGCGTATTTCTCAGGACCTTGGCGCACTCTCCCAAGGGTGCCGCCTTGATCCTGACGGGCTGGAACGCGCAGTCGGCCTTGTTGGGGCGGCGCTCCACGGTGGCGCCGACTTTCTAATCTTCAATAAGTTCGGCAAACAAGAGGCGGACGGGCGAGGCTTTCGCCCTTTGATTGGTGAGGCGCTCGAACGCGGGATTCCTGTCTTAACGGCAGTGAACAAAGGAAACCTAGAGGCGTTCCTCAACTATGCCGAGGACTTGGCCGCCGAGCTTCCCGATGACGTCGACACGATCTTAAAGTGGTGCCTAGAGCAAAAAGCCGAAGCCGTTTCTGCCTAATACCAATTCACTATTCAAGAATATCTCCGCGCAGGAAAGCGCGCGCCTCGCCCGTTTGGGGCGTTTCAAAAAACGCCTGTGCAGCAGTCCTCTCGTGAACCTTTCCCTTGAGTAGGAACACGATATCATCTGCCAAGCGGCGCGCTTGCCCCATGTCATGCGTGGTCATTATCAGAGCGGTTCCATTGGCTTTTGCCTGACCAAGGATCGTCTCGATTTCCTGCATGGCGCGCCCATCAAGTGCGGCGCATGGCTCGTCAAGAAAAAGCAGCTTGGGTTTGGTGATAAGAGCCCGCGCGAGGGCGAGTTTTTGCTGTTCTCCACCTGAAAGCACCGTGGCCTGACGATCCAACATTTCGCCCAGCCCGACCCTCTCTGCCCAGTGACTGGCCTCCTCCAAAGCGTGTCGTCTTTTGGTCCCGCGAATACGTAAAGGATAGGCGATGTTATCGATCACCGAGCGACGCAGCATCACGGGGCGCTGAAATACAAAAGCTGTCTCGTGGCGCGCCTCCTCTTCCGAGCAGGCCCATTGGATCGAGCCGCCCGTCAACCTTGCCGCACCATGCAAGAGACGCAAGAGCGTGGTTTTGCCTGAGCCGTTCGGCCCAATCACAACGGTTGTTCCAATGCCGTCCAGAACAAGATCGACTGGCCCAACGAGAACCTTTCCTTGACGAGAGGACTTTGCGCCTTCGACGATGAGGGGAAAAAGCTGCATTACCACCTCCCCTCACGTTCGGTGCGGCTCAGCATATGCGAAGCCAAATTGACCCCTATCGAGAGTGCAATCAGCACAAAACCAAGTGCGAGTGCGAGCGCGAATTCACCTTTGCCGGTTTCAAGGGCAATCGCAGTCGTGAGAACCCGCGTCGCGTGATCAATATTACCGCCCACGATTAGGATCGCACCGACCTCACCAATACCGCGCCCGAACCCTGCAAGTGCGGCGGTCAAAAGCGCCCTCCGCGCATCCCAAATCAATGTCATGATCTTTTGCGTTTGCGTGACATTCATCGAAATCAAGAGATCATGATATTCCTGCCAAAGGTCACGTAATGACTGGTGGGCGATGCTGGCGATCAAGGGAATGATAATAATCGTCTGTGCAATCACCATCGCTGTTGGGGTAAACAAAAGCCCAAGAACGCCAAGCGGACCCGAGCGGGACAGGAATACATAAACGATCAAGCCGACGACAACGGGCGGCAGACCCATAAATGCGTTCATCACCGCAATCACATAGCGCCGAAACCTGAAACGCCGTACGGCAAGGAGCGCCGCAAGCGGCATCGCTATCACCGATGAAATTGCGAGTGCAGTAAGCGTTACCTGAAGTGATCGGAGTGAGATTTCGACCAAATCCGCATCAAAGGTTACCACCAGCCAAAAAGCATGGGCCAAGCCATCAAAGATGTCGATCATTCGATTTGCCCCCTAACGCTTTAAAGCCTAACTCAAACACGCACTCCAAAAAGCGCACGCACGAGTGCTCTACACCGATTTAGTGCAAAATGTCCCAGCCCTATCCGACGAGCCGCGACGAAAACAAACTTTTCCACGACACTTTCGGAAACGCTTGTCCCTGATTGATCAAAAGAAGCGCACCTCAAATATTGAGATCATCGACCCCGCTGTCGATATGTGGCGCCCAAAACGCGACGCTCTCTGCGATCTGAGGGATTACCTCGCGGTCGTTTGGTTCTCGTTCTTTAAACGAAAGCTCAAGGCATATTTCGTTATCCACCGCGCCGCCCTTGGCAAAGGCTTCAAGAAGGGGCGCAGGATGAATGCGACCTTTTGCGTTGAACTCTGCGGTAAAAGGGCGATGCCCACCTTTGTCCATGAGTGACTGTTTGATGTGTATGATTGGGCTTACCTTTGGGACTGCACACGCCCAAGCATAGGGGTCGAAATCGTCGGGGTTTGAACTTGTGACATCTCCATGGTCGATGTCGGCCATCATCCACATAGGCACCGCCATATTCGCAGCGGTCAAGCGATCCTGTAGCGACAGGCAAGCCGCAATTGTTTCCCCGAATTCGCGCCCAATGCTCATTGGTTCCCAAAAGACATATTTTAGCCCAGCAGACTTGGCGTGTTCTGCAACCTCGGCCCAACAGTCGATCGCAATCTGGATGAGTACTTCGCGGCGTTTTGGATCATCAAAGTCCGCGTAGGCGAAAATAGCAAACTGAGTTCCGACAGACGTGCCACCAAGATCGGCCGTAATGTCGGCAAATGTTTTGAACCAGTCTACATAATACCGACGCACATCGCGATCTGGGTGCCCGAAGTGATTGAGACGACCATATGGGCCCGTCATTCCAGAGGTCACGCGAACACCTGTGCGCCCAAGGGCGGACTGCATTTGGCGGGTCATTCGGCGAATAACCGGCGCGGGCCAACTCGGATTGATAAACTCATGCGTCAGTTGAAGATCCCGAATTCTGATCTTTTGCGCGACGGTGTCGATCAGATCGTCGGGATCAGCAAAACGGTTAACCAGAGGATTTGTATTTAGCGAAAGCGTCAAAGCCATTTTGGCCTCACATATCAAAGCTAGGAATTACATAGTTGGGCATTGCACCGATGGCGCGACATCTCTCCTCGACTTCGCCAACGGATAAGTCAGCATAAAGTCCGGTTCGAACCAGCGCGGTCTCAAAGCCCGCGCGAAGGCCACCTTGGATGTCATGATCGGGGCTGTCGCCGATACACAAGACGCGTGCCCCTTGCGGCATCTTGAGGATGTCTTTGGCGATTTCGTAGATCAACGGATACGGCTTGCCTATCCAGTGCACCGGTCCGCCAAGCTCCTCATAGAGCGTCGCAATACGGCCCGCACCAAATCGTTGACCAACCTTTGTAAGCATTTTCATATCAGGATTGATACAAAAGGCCTGAGCACCACGTTCCGCCGCGCCAATTAGCATTTCGCGGTAGTCATCAAGCGATAACTCATCCCCTTTGCTACCTGCGATAATGATAAACTCCGCCTCGTCTGCGTCCTCGACAAGCGTAAGCCCAAGTCCGTCGACGGCACTCGTGTCATTCTCGCGTCCGTGAACCCAAATGCTAGACCCACGCGGGATTCCATCGCCTAGCCTCACCGAGAAATACCGATGTGCCGCTTCACCTGACGAGAGCACCATCATGTAACTGTCACGTGCGAACCCAAACTGATCAAGTCGCTGCGCATTGGGCGCGCTTCGACGACCAGAGTTAGACAAGAGCAAAATAGGTTTTCCAAGTGCCGCGAGTTTGGAGAGTGCGTTCGGCGCCCAGGGATATGCCGTATCTCCATTGAGTAGCACGCCGAATTGGTCGATCAAAAAGGCATCGAACATCGGAGCAATTTCGGCAAGCGCAGCGTATTTCATATCGCTGCCCTTGCAAGAATAGCCGCGCCATAAGCTGCCTCTGCGGATTGCGGTGCAGACATATCCACGCCAAGGCGGCGCGCGCGAATGCGCGACCAGATCGCGTTCGATGCACCGCCTCCGACTGTGCGTACAGAACGGAGGTGAGGCGCGCCTAGCTCGGCAAGCCGCCGGTACGCAAGCGCTTCGATATTCGCGATACCTTCGAAAACTGCCTTCAGGTGCTCTGCGTCCTGAGCCGGTCGCGGACCAAGCCGTGGCGCAAGTGACGGATCGTTGATTGGAAATCGCTCACCGACTTTAGACAAAGGATAATAATCAAGGCCGGTGTCGGTTTCGGGATCAATATCCGAAGAGAGCGCACTTAGGTCCGCATCACCAAATTCTGACAAGAGCACATTACCTCCGGTGTTAGAGGCGCCGCCAGCAAGCCAAAGTCCAAGAACTTTGTGGCTATATATCCCGTATTCTGGGGCGAAAATGGGTTTGTCTGATAGCAACTTTATCGTCAGCGTAGTGCCCAGCGCGGAAACGCCGTCGCCTGACTGGTCTGCACCCGTTGCAAGGAAAGACGCGCAGCCGTCAGTCGTGCCTGAAACGATTAGACAGGTCTTGGGAAGCCCGCAATCGTTAGCGCCGACCGATCCTATCACCTGCCCCGCTGGAACGACTTCGGGCAGTAAGTTGATGTCGATTATTTCAGATACCCAGCGCGGCCATTCTCCGCGAATTGGATCATAGCCTGTCTTGAGCGCGTTATTCTCATCTGTCGTCATAGGCGCACCGAACTGGACGGCGATCCAGTCGGCTTGATGCAGCACCTTGAAGGGTCGAAAATCCACACTCAACCGTGCGGCGCGAGCAAGCCCGCTTGTTGCTCCTCGCGCTGCTGTTGTTTCGGGCGAAGCGTTTGTAATCCGCGCAAGAAGATCCGCATCCTCGCAGGTGTCGTTATACATAATCCCGCTTGAGATGGCGGAACCGTTCGCGTCAACAGCCAGCATTGTGCCCGACGTGCCATCAACCGACATTGAGCGAATGTTCTCAGAAGCGACCTCGGCGGTCACTTTGCGCACGACGGTTTTGGCTGCGGCTAGCCATACAGCAGGGCTTCGATGGTCGGGGCCGTGGTCAGACATGAGGCTCTTGGCTTCGGCTTGGACTTTCCCGCTGAGGTCGATGACCAAAGCGCGAGCCCCAGAGGTGCCAATATCAAGACCGAGGAACAGATCAGACATTCAAAGCCTGCCTATATTTCTCGGCGTCCCAATCAAGAAGCTCTGCGTTTTGTTCAAAGGTCAAATAGTTCAACTTTGCACTCTCAGGCACGCGGGCAAGGACATCACCAAGGCACTGCGCCAACGCCCATGCGCCAGCGCTCGCATCTGATCGCATTGCCGCGCCCTGACCAGGCACGAGCAAGAAGGGCGGCGTATCGCCAATTGGCAACGGTTGCTCGGCGGTTTGGGCTGCAATCCCGCAAAAGATCACGTGATCAGGATAGAGACTTCCACCCACGGCCTTACTCAGACGCAAAGGATCAAGAGCGATCTGAGAAAGAGAGGGAGGCGCAAAGGTCCAATCGTCGGAAAGACCTTCGATCGAAATTGCACTATCAGGTCGCGCGTCAATCCGAAGAGCCTCATGAACTGCGCGAACCAGAGTGTCTGCCTCATTCACCGTATCAGCCGCAACGATCAAACCGTGGTTCGAAAGTACAATGACGTCAGCCCCGCCCTTTGCCACACTCATAACCTGCGCGGCAAGCTGAGCACCCGGCTTTGCATACGGGACAATGCCCCAATTGAACGCATCTAATTTCGAGCCGATCGCTTTCACGGGATCGACTTGAACTGCGTGTGCCAAAGTATGGATGCAATGCACATGGACAACGACGCGCTGCTCAAAAACCGCGTGAAGTGACGTTTCAATGGATGGCCTCAGACCGTCTTTAATCAGCGCGAATTCCTGAGGCTTGTCCGCCCGCAACTCGCCCTTTGCCACGCTCTCTTTCATTGCGGGCAGGTCGCATGGCACAAAAACATCCTTGATCAATGCGTCAGCAAGCAATGTCCCCGAGGCTTTGATCCACATAACGTCGCCGTCTTTGATCGAGGTGTTCCCTCCGGCCCCTTGGATATACATCGGGTCAGAGCCAAGCGCGGCAGAGACACGCGCGAGTTCGTTCAAATCGTCTGGTCTCTTCATGCAGAACGTTTCCACGTCTTATCGAACCACGCCTGAAGCGCGGCCTTGTCCGCTGCAGTCGTGCGCAGGTTTTCCTTGGTGCGACGGTGGAGCACATCCTCAGCAGTGCGTGCCCATTCGTGCTCGCACAGGTATCGCACTTCGGCTTCATAGAGCCTCTCGCCGAATTGTGCACCAAGGTCTTCCATAGAGGTCTTGCCAGCAAGGAACATGTCCATTCGAGTGCCGTAAAGGCGGCCCCAATGTCGAAGCTGTGCAGCTGGGACAAACGGATATTTGGCCTGAATTTCCCCGAGATAAGCTGTAAAATCTGCGTTCGGAATATCCCCTCCTGGCAACGCACCTTTTGCAGTCCAATCCCCCTTTGCATTGGGAAAGTACTTTTCGATCCGCTGGATTGCATGTTCTGCGAGCTTACGGAAAGTCGTGATCTTACCGCCAAAAACGTTGAGTAGAGGCGCGCCTCCTTGTGTCTCTAGGTCAAAGACATAGTCTCGGGTGACGGCAGAGGGATTGCCAGCACCGTCGTCATAGAGCGGACGAACCCCAGAGAAGCTTTGTACAACATCTTCACGGCGCAGCGTCTGCTTGAAGTATTTGTTCACCGCATTCAGCAGGTAGCTGATCTCGTCCTCGTCCGCTTGAACGGCTTCAGGAGCACCTTCATACGGAATGTCCGTTGTGCCAATCAACGCCTTGTCGCCCTCATATGGGTTGATGAAGATCACACGCTTATCGAAATTCTGAACGAGATATGCTTGCTGGCCCTGCCAGAATTTCGGCACGATGATGTGACTACCTTTCACAAGGCGCACATTGCGCTGGCTGTTGGTGCCCGTCACTCGGCCAATAATATCATTCACCCAAGGGCCACCTGCGTTAATGACCGCGCGCGCTTTGACCTGACGCTTGGCACCCGTTTCGGTGTCGGTCATCTCGATGTCCCAAAGATCACCGTTGCGGCGCGCAGATGTACATGCAGTACGAGTTAGAACTTCGGCACCGCGCTCAGCCGCGTCCACCGCATTCAGTACGACAAGGCGCGAGTCATCGACCCAGCAGTCAGAATATTCAAATCCTTTGGTGAAATCGTTCTTTATCGGTTCGCCTTCGGGATCACGGCGCAAATCGAGAGTTCGCGTGCCGGGCAGTTTCTTGCGACCGCCAAGATGGTCATAAAGAAAGAGCCCCAAACGAACGAGCCAAGCGGGACGGTCCTGTGGAGAATGGGGGAGCACAAACCGCATCGGCCAAATGATATGAGGGGCCGAGTTTAGCAGGACTTCGCGTTCGATAAGCGCCTCACGAACAAGGCGGAACTCATAATACTCAAGATACCGCAGACCGCCATGGACCAATTTGCCTGAACGGCTCGACGTGCCTTGGGCGAGATCGTCCTTTTCACAAAGGATCACCGAAAGCCCCCTGCCCGCTGCATCACGGGCAATCCCTGCCCCATTAATGCCGCCACCGATAACAAAGAGATCGACAGTTTGGGTCATTTTCGCTCTCCCTTGGACTGCACGCCATAGGTCTCGAACCCGCGTGCAGTTTCTTCGATTTCAGCATCTGTGAGGATATGTCCGCCACCGATTGCGAGCGTGTGGTAATACTGATGTGCCAACGCTTCGAGTTCACCAGCAAGCCACATGGTACGTGTCAGATCTTTGCCCACGACAACCATGCCATGGTTTGCCATCAAGCAGCCGCTGCGCCCGTTCAGCGCCTTAAGAATATTCTGCGAAAGCTCGGACGTGCCATAGAGCGCATAATCGGCCACACGGATTTCAGGCCCGCCAAACGCCGCAATCATATAGTGGATCGCTGGGATCGGTTTGCGGGCAATTGCAAGAATGGTCGAGAATTGTGCGTGTGTATGTACTACAGCATTTGCGTCAGGACGATTGCGGAGGATGTCCTTGTGGAACCGCCATTCGGACGAAGGTTTGTGGGTACCTTCCCATTCGCCGCCGTCGTCCTCAAGCGACATGCGCGCCATCATGCTCCCGTCCAACTGGTCGTAGGGAACGCCCGAAGGCGTGATGAGCATCTCGTTGCCATCGCGCACACTAATGTTGCCTGATGCGCCTCGGTTTAGGCCCTCTCGTTCGAGCCGTTTGCATGCAGCAACGATGTCGTCAGCAATACTCATCAACAGGGGTTCCTTGCTGGCTCGCCTGCTATGTAGCGGCGGACTTCTTCTGCGGCTTGCTGGGCGGCAAATGTCACAGTGCGCATTGAGGCGCCCGCAATGTGCGGAGTGAGAGTGACATTAGGGAGCTGGAGCAACGGCCAATCTGTCGGCACTGGCTCGATCGCAAAAGTTTCTAGCATCGCTGCCCCGATCTCTCCTGCAATGAGCGCCTCGTAAAGATCATCATAGTTACAAAGCGGGCCCCGCGCCGTATTCACAAAGAGCGCATCCTTTTTCATCTTTTTAAAGGCTTCAGCATTCATAAGGCCGCGCGTTTCTTCGCTCACACGGGGATGGAGCGTGACCACATCAGACTGCTCAAGGAGCGTGTCGATGCTGACGTGTGAAACCATGTCGTCGTGGGCGTCCTGTGGTGAAAGCTGCACATAAGGATCACAAACCAGAACGCGCGTCCCAAACGCGCGGAGCAGTCGCACGACTTTGGTTCCGATGTTGCCGTAGCCTACGACACCAACCGTCATTTCACTTAACTCGCGCCCCGTCACATCAGCGCGGTAAAGATCGCCGCGCCAGTTGCCGGCTCGGAGCGCCTCGTGACCTTCGCGAATTTTGCGTGTCTCGCTGAGGATTGCACCAATGGTGAATTCGGCAACTGCAGAGGCATTACGCCCGGGTGTATTAACAACAAGAACACCGTGGTCGCGCGCCGCCTGCATATCAATGTTCACAGGTCCGCCGCGAGAAACAGCAATCATCCTAAGGCTCGGAAGTCGCTCAAACATCGAGCGTGACATTGGGGCGAGTTGGGTCACGAGGATCTCTGCATCGCCGACAAACTCGACCACATCGTCTGCTGTGCCAAAATACTCCTTGAGCCCGTCCATACCCTCGACGGCGTAGCCGTGCTCCATCGGCTCGTCCGGCCAATTATCCTTGCGTGTTTTGATTTGAACTTGGTCGCCACATGCGTCCTTGAGCGCCGTTTCAAAGGCTTCTGGCAACATAAAGAGGTCGCCGATGATCGCGACGGACTTAGACATATTTCTTCTCCTGCAAGGCCGCGAGATCGGCCCAAAATGGTTCTGCTGAAATGCGAAGGTTGCGATATGACGCAAAGAGCTCGTCATAAAGAGCCGCAAGCTTCTGATCAGGGGCTTCGGCCTCTCCCAAGGTCGGAACGACCCACTCGGCAACACAAGCGTCAATATCGGGGTATACGCCAACGGCGACTGCAGCAATCATCGCAGCGCCCGCAGCACCCGCCTCTTCTCGCGACACAGCACGAACGGGCCGGTTGAGCGCGGCCGCCATAATTCCGCGCAATCCGCGGGACCGTACCGCCCCACCCGTTAGCCGAACTTCAGGCGGGATTTCTCCCATCGTGTCATAGCAATCACGCGAAGAATGTCCGAGGCCCTCGATCACGGCCCGCACCATGTCTGGGAACCGATGGTTTGAGGATAACCCATTGAAAGAAGCTCTGGCATCACTGTTGACGAAAGGTCCGCGCTCGCCTGCTTCGGAAATATAGGGATGATAGAGCATCGTTCCCGCGTTGGTTTCCGAGAGCCACTGATCGATGCGTGCCACAAGTTCCGAATGGCTGATCTTTTGGCCAAAGCTCTCCATAAGATCAGCACCGACTTTGAGTAGCCAATCGATGTTTAACGTCGACGCCATATTGGACTGCATCTGCGCAACATACCCAGGCTTTGGTAAAACCATGACATAGCCGGTACGGCCCTCGTTCAGCTTCACGCCTGAGGCGGGTGTCGCGCGCATATGCATGCCGGTCGAGCCGACAATCGTGCAGCCTGCGGCTTGCCCCGGCGTGTAGATGCCCGCACCCAAAGCGGTGCAAACCACGTCTACATAGGCAAGACTTACAGGTGTTCCCGCAAGAAGTCCGGTTTGTTGAGCCGCCTCATTCGATAGCGGATGAGTAGTCTGCGAGCCGTCCACTATCGGTGGGAGGAGGCCGCGGCGATGGGTCAACCCAAGAAAGTCGATGACATCGTCATTATAGGAACGGCTCTCATAGTTGCCGAAGGTAAAGTTGGCTTCGGAAGGATCGGTTGCGCGCACCCCAGTGAGGTTGAGGTAGAGCCAATCTTTACAGTGAAGCGACACTTCGGTCTGATCCAACATTTCAGGACTGGTTTCGTCCATGTAGGCAAGCTGAGTACCCATCTGGCAGCAATTCAGCCCTGCCCCAGTGCTTGCGAAACGTGCAATGTCGCCATCCCTGGCGCGCAGCCGATTGACGACAGGCGCAGAGCGCGCATCGAGCCACAACCAGCCATCGGCGACCGGAGCATTGTCCCGACCGACAAGCCATGTTCCGTCCCCTTGAGCGGTAACGGCAACGGCCATGACGCGTGCGGCACCGACTTTGGCGACAAGCTCTCGCAGAGTGTAGGCGCAATCTTCCCAAGTCTGAGCAAGTGGCTGAAACGCTGCTCCATCTGCGCGCGCTGTATAGCGGTTTGGAACGGCGACGGCCGCGATTTGCTCTCCTTTGAGGGTAAAGGCCACCGACTTAATGACCGAAGTCCCCGCGTCGATGCCGATAATCAGATCACGCCCACTGTTCGTCATGCGAGTTGCGCTCCATGCGAAAGAGCCTGCCCAGTCTCTGCATCAAACACATGTAGGTCATTTGGGTTCAAGCGCACTCGAATTTCCGACCCAAGTGCCACATCAGTGAAATCGTGTTCGACAAGGACAATCGAAGCACCAGCAAAGCGTGCCGCAATATGGGTTTGGTCGCCCAGCCACTGGTTGGCCTCTACGGTTGCGGGTGCACCTTCGGCGCTACGCTGAACAGCATATGGACGGACCCCAAGCACAATCTGACGGCGCGAAAGCATCGCTTGTCGGACGTCCGCGGAAAAATCTTTGGCCGGATATTGAAGATCAAGACCACCCTGAAGATCAAAATGTATCTGATCGCCCGTGTCGGAGACGACCGCAGGGAAAACGTTCATCGGCGGTTCGCCAACGAAGGTGCCCGTAAAGAGGTTCGCGGGAGCCTCCTTTATCTCTTCGGGGCTCGCGAATTGTTGCAAAACGCCGCCCTCCATCACTGCGATGCGGTCGGCCATCGCATTGGCCTCTGTCTGATCGTGGGTCACAAGGATCGCCGTAAGGCCGCGCTCTTTGATGTAATGCTTGATGCGACCGCGCAGGAGCGTACGAAGTTGCGGCTCAAGCTGGCCCATCGGTTCATCCAAAAGATGGAGATCAGCATCACGGACCAGAGCGCGCGCCAGAGAAGCACGCTGCTGTTGCCCGCCGGAAATAGATGTTGGGAAACGGTCTAGAATGTCGGTAATCTCGAGCATTTCAGACACTTCTTTGACCTTTGCCGCGACCTCAGTTTCGCTCAGCTTCGCGGCCTTGAGCGCAAACGCGATATTTTCGCGGACCGTCACAGTTGGGTAAAGCGAATAGCCTTCAAAAGCCATTGCCACATTGCGCTTAACGGGAGGAAGCTTTTGGATTTCTCGACCAGCAAGTGTAATCGTCCCGCGGCTCGTGTCCTCGAAACCGGCAACCATGCGTAGCGTCGAGGTCTTGCCGCATCCAGAGGAGCCAAGAAGCGCGATAATCTCACCCTTGTGCACATCCATATTGATGTTGCGAACGGCATGAACGCCTTTGTCGATGGCACCGTAGAATTTGTCGACAGCTTTAAGGCTGAGTTGAACAGTCATTATGCTGCTCCCTGAGCTTGTTGGGTTTTAAGCGGATCAATCCGCAGTCCGCTCTGGCGATCAAAGAGATGGATGTTTTTGGCATCCACTTTGATCCATGCCGTGCCTGACGATGGAGCCGGCGCTCCGGCAGGACGCGAGATCATCACCTCGCGCTTGTTCTTGGTGAGCGCGAGCGTCACCGTTTTCTCGTTGAGTGGAGCCTCAGTTTCGATTGAGACGGGGATCGCACCCAGAGTACCTTCTTCCACAAAATGAAAAGCTTCGGGTCGAATACCAAGGACACAAGTCTGACCGATGGATTGAGCGTAACCATCGTCGATCACGAGCGACTGACCCGAGAGCATGATCTGAACCCCGTCCGAGCTACGCTCTGGCGTGACATCCAAAAGGTTGATGACAGGGTCACCGAACAGTCGAGCAATTTCGACATTTGCAGGGGACATGTAAATGTCAAAGGGAGAACCGATCTGCTGGATACCCTTGCCGTTCATCACGGCAATCCGATCCCCAAGCGCCATGGCTTCTTTGTAGTCCTGCGTCACATAGATCACGGTGGCTTCCTGGTCTTTAAGTAAACGCGGAAGCTCAAGACGCATTTCAAAACGAAGCTTTGCGTCGACGTTGCGCAAAGGGTCATCCAGTAGAAGAATATGCGGCTCGCCAGACAAAGCGCGGGCCAATGCCGTTCGTTGCTTTTGCCCGTTAGAGAGCTCTTTGGGCTTGTGATGGAGCACATGGTCGATCTTGAGAAGTCTGGCAACTTTCTCGACCGTGTGCTTGATTTGCTGTTGCCCCATTCGCTTTGCCGTCAGCGGCGCTGCAATATTTTCAGTCGCATCCATATGGGGAAAGAGAGCAAAATTCTGGAAGGCCATGCCGATCCCGCGATCTTCGGGCTCGACACCATCCATATTGCGACCATCAATCTCGATCACACCCTCGTCCGGTTCCACAACGCCCGCAATAAGGCGAAGAAGTACCGTTTTGCCAGCGCCCGAAGGCCCAAAGAGAACCAAGGTTTCACCTTTGTCCACTGACAAGCTTACTCCGTCGAGAACTACGTCTGTTTTGAATGCTTTGACGATGTCTTTAAGAACAATAGTCATCGTTTATCCTTTCACCGCGCCAAGGCTAAGGCCTTCGACAAGGTAACGTTGTGCATAGAGAGCCAGTGCAAAGGTCGGGGCGATCGAAAGAACGATACCCGCAGCGATCTGACCGTATTGGATGCCCGACGCCGTCACAAAGGCAAGCGCACCCACGGTCACAGGTTGTTTGTCAGCCGAAGCAAGCACCAGAGCGAAGACAAAGTTGTTCCATGCAAAAATGAAAGCAAGAAGAGCTGCGGCTGCGATACCGGGCCCAGCGAGCGGCAGCGCGATCTTGCGGAAGGTCGCGCCCCACGAGTGACCCGCGATGCGATAGGCGTATTCGACGTCCGCTGGGATGTCCTCAAAGTAGCCACGCACAATCCAAAGTATGAGCGGCAGCACGATAAGCTGATAGACCCAAATAAGACCGCCATAGGTGTTCGCGAGTCCAAGCTGTTGGAAATAGATCGTGAGAGGCAAGAGCACCAACAGCGGCGGCGCAAAGCGGAAGGATAGAAGCGTAAATGCGATGTCTTCTGAACCTTTGAACTTGAGGCGCGCAAAGGCATAGGCCGCAGGCACACCAAGCACGAGACCGATGGCAACGGAAGCTGTCGATAGGAAGAAGCTGTTGAACAGGTTCTTCATAAAGGCAATTTCAAGGATACCCGCGCTCGTTTCGAGTTTGCCGGTAATCAGAGCCATGTAGTTTTCGAGCGTTGGCGTGAAAACCATACTCGGCGGCATACGCAAGATCGTTTCGTTGGTCTGAAAGCTCATCAAGATGATCCAAAAAATCGGAAACATGAAGAAGAGGATCACAAGGGTGATAGCGATTCCGCGAAGGGCGCTTTCAATCGGGTTTACGGATTCCATTTCGGCCTCCTTACGCGTCGCCGCGCTGCTTCTCGCGCAGCCGCAACCAGTTTTTGATAAAGATGTTCGACAAGAAGTAGGTGATCGCCCAAAGGATCATGAGAAGCGCCGAGGATCGGCCCACGTTCGTGGACTGGAAGAAGTTCAGATAGGCTTCGACCTGAAACACGGTGAGCTTGTCACCCGGACCGCCTTGCGTCATCGCATAGATAATGTCGAATTGCTGAATGGACTCGATTACACGAAAGAGCGTCGCGGTGAGCAAGAACGGAGTGAGCATCGGCAGGGTGATGCGCCAGAACACAAAAAGCCGCGGAACACCATCGAGCGCGGCAGCCTCAAACGGTTGCTTAGGCAGCGAGCGAAGTCCGGCGAGCAATAGGATCATGATAAAGGGCGTGTAGACCCAAATATCGACGATCACGACAGTCATCATTGCAGTCTTGGGATCAGAGGCCCAACGGAAATCCTCGAGCCCGATAAGCGAAGCGTAATAGCTCAAAATACCAAAACCAGGGTTGGTCATCAGCTTCCACATGAGCGACGCTAGCGCCGGCGCTGTCATGAGTGGCATCAAAAGCATGATCGACACAAAGTTATTAAAGCGGTTCCGCCTTTGGAGCAGGAGCGCAATTCCCAAACCAAGTAGAAGTTCAAGCGCGACGGTTGAAAACGCATAAGTCATCGAAACCTTGAGCGTGTTCCAGAAGGCGCTATCGGTCATGAAATTGAGATAGTTTTCGCCCCAGTTAAAGCCACGGTTCCAAGGCTGGGACATGCGGTAGCGCTGAAGCGAATACCAAATTGCAGTAACGAATGGGACAAGAATGCCAATGCAAGTCAGAAGTGCAGGCAGACTGAGCAAATAAGGCAGCATTCTGCGGCTGACTTTGAAACGGCGTGGGCGCTGAGCGCTAATCGTCGCATCGGACATGAGACGTTTCTCCTTTGGCCCCCAAGAATTTGGACGCCAAGCTCTCGAGTGGTTGTTTTTGGGAGTGGCGGGTTAGGGTCCGAGCTTTGCTCGGACCCTAGAGAGCGGTTTAGAGACCAGCTTCGTTTAGCTGTTTGTTGACCGACTCTGCGAGCATATCGAGGCCTTCGTCCACAGGAACTTCGTTCGCGACCATCTTTTGGAGCGTCGCCGCCCATTCCGTGGTGAGATCGAAGAACAGCGGCTGCGCGGTGAACTTGATCGACGCACCCGGAGCTGAAACGTCGTGCATTTCAACGTAGCCCGGATAAGAGTTCGAGAGCTTGTTGCGGAACATCTCGTCTGCCCAAACGCTCGAACGTGCAGGGTTCACAAGGTCCATCTCGCGTGCACCAAAGAGGTCATGCTCTGGACCAGTGACCCACTGGAGGAAGTACCAGGTCGCATCCTTCTGCTTGGAGAACGAGGACATGGACATCGACCAGATCCAGATATTCGGCGTCGGAGCGGCTGCATCGGGGTTAGCCTTGAATGCCGAGAAGGCAAGGTTACCTGCTTCTGCGTTGCCTGGGCCGTTCATGAAATAGCCAAGGATGTCTGCATCGAACATCATCGCGGACTTGCCGCTGCCGACATCGGTGCCAACCTGATACCAAGTATGGGTCGACCAGTCCGGTGCGCCCGAGTCTTGGATCATTTTCACCCACTTGGAGTGGAAGTCCTTGGACACGTCCGTGTTCATTGCAGCGGTAAGCTTGCCATCGGCACCAACGTTGAGGTCAACCTGACCAAAGTTGGTGTAGCCGGAGAGGAAGCCCGGGTGGATAGTTGCCCAAGAGCGCGAGCCACGGACGCCGATACCATAGCCGCCGTCAATTGCAGCGCCAGCAGCAGCCGCAGTGCCCATGAGTTCGTCAATGTTGGTCGGAACTGCAAGACCGTTCGCATCAAAGATGCGCTTGTTGTAGGTCAGGTTGTTCTGCTCGTAGGCAAGCGGGATACACCACTGTTTTGCATCGTCCGAACCCAGAGCACCGCCTGGGCGACCGTTCCATGCACAGGACTTGCGAACACCTTCGAGAACGTCTTCCCAGTTGTAGTCGGGGTTGGTCTTGTCTGCGTCGTGGATGAATTCGTTCAAGTCATCACACCAACCGGCCGGACCATAGGTCCAAGTCATGTAAGCGCCGGTCATGAACGCATCATATTCAGACGACCCTGACGACAATGCCGCAGTCACCTTGTCGAAGTAGACATCCTCTGGGAAAACATCGTATTGGACGTCCATACCGGTGAGAGCTTTGAAATTCTCAAGGTTCGCAATCATAGCGTCGGTATAGGGGTGCTTGTTGAGAAGAAGCTTAATGCTGGTACCATTATGCTTTTTCCAGTCGAAACCGTTTTGCGCAAGCGCTTCGGTTGCGGCTGCGTTCACGAGCACCCCGGCTGTTGCCGTGGTCACGCCAAGAGCGGTCATTCCTTTGATCAGTTCGCGGCGGCCGATCTTACCGGCGATAAACGCCTCGGCTAGCTGCTTTTCTTTCTTAGACATTACGTCTCCTCCCTTTTGCCCTCTGGTTGGGGCTACTGGTTTAAGAGCGCATGAACCGTGCGCTCATCGGTGATGAGGCCGCTCAGGCAGCCGCTCATCAGGACAGATCGGATTGCGCCGATCTTCTCTTTGCCACCTGCGACAGCGACAATCTTTGTGCTGCGCGGGGTCTCCAGCCCCACAGACAGCGTGCGATCGGTCAGCGTGGTTTCGACCCGCTTCCCATTCGCATCAAAGAAATGACCGAGCAGTTCTCCTATCCCACCGCGATCAATCACTTCTTGAATTTCATCAGTCTCAATCATGCCCGAAGACACGAGAGAGGCATCTGGTTTCGTCGTTCCGATACCAACGATCTTGAGCTCTGATTTGGCGGCAAGATCGAACACAGTCGAAACGCCCCGCTGGCTCAGCAAGATCTCGCGATCCTCGACCGAATTTGCAAAAAACGGCACTGGCATCACATAGGCGGTGCCGCCTGTTCGCTCGGCAAGGCGCGTCATCACATCGTGAGGCGTCGCCGAGTAGTTCCGCGTCAGCCCGCCTAGGAGCGACACAAACTGACAACCACGTGCATCAAACTTGGGAAGTTCCGAAACGGATGCAGCAAGCGTCCGCCCGTGGCCAATCCCGATGGCTCCATGTTGACCGCTTTCAATCTCGCGCTTGATGTAGGACGCACCAGCAATCGAGAGTGTCCGGATCGGAAGACCTTCTTCACCCAAGTCGGGCGCGACTTCGCAGATATCGAGGTTGAACTTCGCCGCAAGCTCCTGCTCCAAAGCGATGCACTCGGCGATCCCTCCGTGGATGGAAACCTTGACTGCACCTTCCTGAACCGCTCGAGCGATGAGGCGATGGGCCTTAACCGAAGGAACACCCAGCTTCTTGGCAACTGCGGCCTGAGTGTTACCAGCGACGTAGTGAAGCCATGCCGCGCGGATCGCGAGGCTCGCTTCTACATCGATGCTGGTTTCGTCTCTCGCCACAACTATCCCCCGACGTGTTTTTGGCCCAGATCAAACATGTAGTGAAATTTTTTTCACTATGTGTAATTTATTGCACGGCGTAATTTCGTGCGTCAATACAAAGCCCACGCCGCACTGCGGAAAATCGTACGCCTTGAAAAAAATGTTTGATTACAGATGTTTGAATTTTCTTCCGCTCGGCAAAAGCCAACCGAATATGATTTAGCAAACGTCCGCGCCCGAAATACTGCAACTGCAAAGATGTGATGGGAACTTGGGATTCGTTGAGACAAGCACTAAGGGCGCGCGGCCTTTCACATGCCGACTTTCGGCACACACCCGCACAAGACGAACACGCCAGCAACAGTCGCGTTTCGGTCTAATAAATATCGCCAATGAATTTGGGTAATGGCGGAGACGAAGGGATTCGAACCCTCGAGACGGTTACCCGCCTACTCCCTTAGCAGGGGAGCGCCTTCGACCACTCGGCCACGTCTCCGCCGTTGCGTTTATCGGTCAGACTTCGGGAAAACAAGGCGAAAATTTCTCCAAACGTGAGTTTGTTTGTCGACGCAAACGAGCGCTCAAAAAATTTTGGCAAAGCGATCCGCAGCAAAGCACGATAGATCAATCGATGGGGTGCGACCTGAGACCAAATCAGCAACAAGTTCAGCCGTTCCCACGGATTGTGTGAGCCCCAAATGCCCATGTCCAAAGGCATAAATGACACTAGGCGCAGACGGGGCTATGGAAATGACTGGCCTACAGTCGGGTGTCGAGGGCCGAAAACCCATCCATTGACGACCACCCTCGGTATTGAGCCTCGGCAAGAACTTCTTAGCTTTGAGTAGCATCGCATCTGCACGCTTCATGTTGGCAGGTAGCTCCAAGCCGCCCAGCTCTACGGCACCTCCGACTCGGATACCGGGGCCGGATCGCCCCACAACGAATCCATGATCTGCAAATGTCAGGAAGGTTTGCAGATCAAATGCGCCCTCGGGCAAAGTGGTATTGTAGCCTCGCTCGGTTTCGAGAGGGATTTTATCTCCGAGAGTTTTCGCCAATCGATGCGAGAACGCGCCAGCGGCGAGAACCACCCGATCACAGTGCCGTTCCCCTTGGGCCGTCACGACCTCAGCTCCATCTTCGTTGGCGCGGAGGCTTTGCACGTTGCAAATTTCTATCTTACCGCCCTGCTGCACAAAAAGATCGGCAAGTGTTTCCACCCATATCTTTGGATCAAAGACATTTATCCAGCTGGGCGTGAATACTCCGTACTTGAAATTGGGCGCTAAGCCAGATTGGCGTTCGCTGAGTGCATTGCGACCCTCAAGTCGCTCATGTTTGACGCCATACTTATCGGCCAAATCCCAAAACGGCAAACTCTCGAGATAGGTTTGTTCGCTATCGTAGACATCTATTTGGCCTTCACGGTGAAGGTGTTTTTCAAGCGCATATCGCTGAACAAGTGCCTCCAATGAGTGGTTCGAATGAGCCATAAGGGCACCATGGGCCGCAACAGTCGGCTCAAGTTGGTCGCGCCAGCTCGCGCGCCAGAAACGTACTAGCCATGGGGCCAGTTTAGGGGCGTATTTCGGAGGAATGGAAAGCGGCCCGAGAGGATCAAGAAGCCATTTGGGCGCCTTGAGCATTATTCCCGGAGTGGCGACAGGAATAATCCCTGGGAAGGCAAATGCGCCGGCATTGCCTTGGGACGCACCGGCGACCACACCTTCGCGATCAAGGATTGTGACGTCATGCCCTTCGCGGAGCAACGTCAAAGCAGAAGTTACGCCGATGACACCCGCGCCGATGACGATCACTTTCATGTGTCTCTCCTAAATCTTGCGGGTAACAGAACTGTTTTCCGCAGCCGCTGTCGAGTGCTCTCTTGCATAGCTCAGCGTAGGAACATAAGGTGAACATATGCACGACGTCGTATTGCCCTGTATCGGAACTCTTTCACTTTGGCGCAGGCACGCCAAACGCTTGATATACGATCGGGTCCCCCCTGAAGAGGTCCACTGGCGTATAGACGACGACCCAGTTGTCGATAACGAATTACCACCTGCCCCAGCGATGTTCCGACTTAGGGTCAGCGAGCGTTTCTTAGAACTGAGCGGACGCGCCATTTGGCACAGCTCGCCCGAACGTTTTGCTCTCCTATATGATCTACTATGGAGATTGCGGTTGTCACCCAAACTTGCCTCGGATGAGTGCGATACTTGCGTTGCGGCGTTGGTCGCAATGGAGCAAGCGGTGGAGCATCAAAAACAACTGATCCGAAAACAGCTTCGCTTTGAAGATCGAGGCGGGTGGCTGGTTGCAGAAATCTCGCCCAAGCATCCTGTACTAGAGGCTCTCGGACCAAGCCTTGCTTCGCGATACAACAAATTTGACTGGGTCATCTACGCACCAACAATCACTCTCAGGCACCGAGAGGGAGATTTAAAATTGGGCGCAGGTGTCGGTGAGATCGCAAAGCGAAAAAGTTCGGAAAAGCAAAACCTAACCCCGCTTTTGCCGGGGCTTGAAGATCATGCGCCAACCTGCGGCGGCTTGAGCAACTCTACACCGTTGATCTTCCACCCCTGAGGAAGGCGGATCATTTGATACTCCAAAATGTGCAGGGCTCCGTTTGCATCCCTGATCATCACCTTTTGAAGAATGATGTCCCCGCCTTGGAACTCGCGCCGTTCGAGAAAACGAGCCTCGCTGTTGTCCCAAACCATCGGATAACCGTATTCGACCATTTGCCCAAAATTTGAAGGGGTCTGGAACATCCCTTGGATCATAGGGCTCGCGAATGAAAATGCCTGCTCTACGTTGCGTGAGGTAAAAGCATCAAGCTGGTTCTGAATGACCTCTGTGACCTCCTCGTTTACCTGCGCAAAAAGTGGCGCTGCAAATACGAGCATCGCGATTGACGGAAACGCACGCATGACAAATCCTCCATAAGACGGAGCTAGATCTGATCTCGCTCATGTCAATTTAGGACAGAAGCGAAAGCGCGGCGGAGGTGTGCAATTGCGTCTAGGTCAATAATCTTGCCATGGGCCACGATTATCTTGTGTGGGCGCCAATGTATCATGCGCACGACTGCATTTTTCAACAATTCCTCGTTCCCTCGGAATGTGGCGCGCATGTCGGGCGGCATTTTGCCATTTGGCGCGGCCAAACCAACGAGACGCACGACCATTCGCATGAAAAACGGCAGTTTGTACGGTTCAAAATTCTCTATCAAATCGGTTAAAATGAGGGTTTTCGAGGCATCGTGGAAGAAAACAGCCTCGCGATGAACTTTGCTTCCCTCTACGATCATTTGTGAAATTTCACCGCGCCAAGGTTCTTCTGCGCCTTGGCTCAGATGGACGTCCACTTTGATTTCTAGACCGTGCTTTTTTGCCCGATCCTGAACACCTGGGGCCGCGTAAATTAAAGCGTCAGGAAAACGAGCTTTCCACTCGTTCACATAGGCATAATGGATCCAGTTTGGCGCAATGAGTGCGATGACGGGGCCAAGAGCCTCGATCGTTGCAGCAAGCTCGTCAGTCAGCCGAATGGGGGAATGCACCCACACCGAGCCATTCTCGAGCCGAACAATGGTCATCCGTGTCGAAAAGGGAAGTTTGTAAAAACTTATTGCAGGGCCGTCCACGATCCAGATGTTTGGACCGACGGCTTTGAGCGTATCTAAGGGCTCGTACGTAATACACATGGCAGAACCGTAGCCCTGCCATGTAACAACTTCAAGTGGATTAGCCTACAAGTTTACCCGCAAGACCATCTTCGATCAGCTGGATGCTCTCCTCGATGCCGTAGAGCGCGATGAACCCGCCGAAACGCGGCCCTTGTTCGGCACCCAAAAGCACTTCGTAGAGGCAAGAGAACCATGCGCGAAGCGGCTCGAACCCGTGGTTTTTGCCAACTGCGAATACGATGGACTGGAGGAACTCTTCGTCCTGCCAGTTGACCGTCGGCAAAGGCTCGTCCGCATTGCCGGCATCCGCGTTTTTCTTGGCGATTGCCTCAAGCGCAACCTTTTCGTCACGCAGTGCAGCAACAAGGTTCTCAAGCGCCGCGCACTCTTGATCGGTCGGCAAGCGGAACTTCTTCGTCGGTTTAACGAAGTCGTTGTAATAGCGCACGGCAAAGCCTGCGGCCTGATCCATGTCGGGGTTGCCCGCGGGCGTCGCCTCGGGGGCATAGCGCTGGATAAAGCCCCAAAGTTGTTCCTTGTCCTCCGCTGCCGATACCGAAGCGAGGTTAAGAAGCATCGAGAACGGCACCACCATCTTGGACTCGGGCACGTTGCCGTTGTGGATGTGGTAAACAGGGTTCGCTAGCTGGCCTGTAACATCTTGGGTTGGGTAAGCGCGAAGTTGCTGGTGATATTCATCCACCATTTTGGGGATAATATCAAAGTGCAGACGCTTTGCCGTCTTAGGCTTGAGGAACATAAAATACGACAGCGACTCGGTCGAAGCGTAGGTCAGCCATTCGTCGATCGAGATACCGTTGCCCTTGGACTTGGAGATTTTCTCGCCATTCGCATCAAGGAAAAGCTCATAGGTGAAGTGCTCAGGCGCTTTCAT
>CAYWUN010000029.1:0-26984 GCA_964461315.1 uncultured Aestuarium sp. | reverse complement strand
GTCGATGCGCGCTCGTCGCGGAGCGACTTGAGCATAACCTTCATGATGTCTTCATACTTATCGACAGCGCGCTTGAGCACTTCGTCAAACTGCCCCGACTTGTAGAATTCGGTGGCCGAGTAGAATTCATACTCGAACCCAAAAGTATCAAGGAAACGGCGGAGCATGGCGTTGTTATGATGGCCAAAGCTCTCGTATTCTTCGAACGGATCAGGCACCGAAGTCAGAGGCTTTTGCTCGTTTGCCTTGAGCATTTCCTGATTTGGAACGTTGCCCGGAACTTTGCGCATACCGTCAAGGTCATCCGAAAAACAGATCAATCGTGTCGGAATGTCCGAAATCGTCTCGAAAGCACGGCGGATCATCGTCGTGCGGAGCACTTCACCAAAGGTGCCTATATGGGGCAAACCCGACGGACCATAGCCAGTTTCGAAAAGTACATATCCCTTTTCGGGGGGCGCTTTTTCATAACGTTTAAGAACAGCGCGTGCTTCTTCAAAGGGCCAGGCCTTGCTCGTCATCGCTGCGTCACGAAGTTCGGACATTGTGTTCTCTCGCTATATTGCCGACCGCCCCCATGGCAGTCTCAAGCGCACTCCCTATTGCGAGAGGGCTGAGACGTCAATAAATGAAGGGTATAGAAAAGGAGACGACCATGATCGAAGACGCCCCAATGACTGCTCAGGATGCGCTCGTCGCACTCATGATTGCCGTTTCCGTATCGGATCAGGACATCCGCACGTCGGAACTGATCAAAATAAACAATGCGGTGAACCATCTTCCAATTTTTGCAGAATATGACGAAGGTCGGCTCCCGCGCATGTCGGAACTGATTTTCGATTTGCTTGAACAAGAGGACGGTCTGGACGCCCTATTCGGGCTTATCCGCGATGCTCTGCCTGAAAAATTGTTCGAAACGGCGTATGCGCTGTCTTGTGATGTTGCCGCGGCAGATGGCCGGATCGAGGGCCCTGAGGCTCGGATGCTAGAGGAAATCCGCCTTGAGCTCGACATTGACCGTTTGCATGCCGCAGCGATTGAGCGCGGCGCTCGCGCCCGTCACATGACGGTCTAACGCGCGGACCAACGCCTTAATAAATCGTTCTGAAGTTGGCGCGCTCTGCCACTCCAAGCAGAGGCGCCTCTTGGGACCTCTTCCTGCGACTCTTTTGAGATGAGCCGTGCAGGCATATCAGCGGCAAAGGTCGCAAAGGCGAGCGGCGGTCGCCCTTCTTTCTCGACATATCCCGCAAGTGCAGAGACGAAATTGAGCGTCCCTGTTTTTGCAAATACCTTTGCGGGTGGGTTTTCGATGGGGCTCCCCTTTGCGTCCTTAACCCTAATATTTTTTAGAATTGGGCTCATGCGGTCATAGACGCCTGGGGCAGACAAAAGCTTGACCATATCCTCGGCGCAAACGCGCGTTCGATCACCCAATCCCGAATGATCGACAAAAGTGGGCCTTGTAGCGGTTCTTGCTCGCACCCAATCGCGCATCACCTGAGCCGATGCGGCAAGGCTTTCAGGATGTTTCACAAGCACCTTTGTCGAGGCCGACAGCCCCATTATCTCGGCCGTGATATTCGTTGAGAACTTGAGGCAGTCTTTCGCAACTTTCTCCAATGGCTCGGATGAATGCACAACAACCTCGCGCCCCTCGGGTCTCTCGGCAACCACTTGGGGTGCGGTCAGCTTGATGCCCATTCCTAAAGCCAGAGATCGAAAAGCCTCGCCTGCGTAGAGTGCGGGATAGCGAACAGGGAGCCAACGACTGCCTTCTTTACCAAGTGCGCGACGCGCCACTGTCCAGTCGTCGCGACTGCTAGAATTGGAATAGGTGTAAATCGGCAAATCGCGCTCGACGACTTCCATCCGAGCGAATTGAACTTCGGGACGATAGAGCTCGCTTCGAGCATCCATGCTCACCCTGTAGGCGTCACCCGTTTGAGCCCACTCGAAATAGACCCTATTGAAATTCAGGTTCAGGCCCGAAATGGCGGGATTGTAACCAAGATGATCAAGTTGGCTTGGGTCGATTTCATAGACCGAGGGCAACGCCCGACCCCAAACCTTGAACGTCCCTGTTATTTCTTTGATCCCTGTCGCCACAAGCGCCTTTGCCATTTCGCCAAGATCATCAGTTTGAAGCGTCGGATCACCGCCGCCCACAAGAGCAAGGTCACCTTGAAGGACACCATCAACTACCTCGCCCACGGCGATAAGCTTGGTTTCGAATTTATAATTTGCGCCCAGTATCTCCAGCGCGAAATAACTGCTGAGTACTTTTGTCACGCTCGCCGGAGGCAATGGGATGTTTGACAGATGGCTTTCCAAAAGCTCGCCCGTTGCCACATCCATCAAGGCAACTCCGACCATCCCGCCTAAATCAGCATCGCTTACAAATTGAGCCAGCGACGGTCGTGCTTCGGGTCGGAAAAGCGTAGGGTCACTTTCAGGCCGCCCCTCTGGACGCGGCGATGTTATCGGGGCAGCGGTCGCGATCGAGGCCACACCGGACAACAGGCTTGAGATCACAAAGCGGCGCGAAAACGATCTGGTCATCATGCGAAATTAGTCCGTGACCGAAAACGTCTCAAGCCCTTAGTTCCAACCGCCGCGCGCACGAATGGCACTAGAGGACATGTCCGACATTGGCATGTTGAGAAACGCCCAGCGGGGGGCATCTCCTTTTGCGAGGCGGCTGGCATGATAAGGCGAAATACGGGCATGGGAATAGACGCGTGCCGCCTTAGACAAACGCGCCGCGATCCTATCGCCCGGTCGCGCCAACACGCCCACTGGGACCGTTTCCATGATGAAGCGCCAATCCTGCCATTGATCCAGTTGAGCAAGGTTATCTGCGCCCATCAGCCAGACGAACTTTACGTTTGGATAGATGATCGTGAGTTTGGCAAGCGTTTCGGCGGTATATCGCGTTCCCAAATGAGCTTCGATATTCGTAACCTTAACTTTGGGATGTCGCATCAAACTGCGCGCGAACTCTAAACGAGTGTGCATCGGCGCAGGACCGCGCGACTTGAGAGGATTGCCCGGACTAACGAGCCACCATATCCGGTCCAAACCAAAACGCTTGAGAGCGGTTCGGGTGACATGCACATGGCCAGCATGGGCAGGATCAAATGACCCGCCCAGCAATCCTATAACCATGCCTGCCTTCGCAGGTGGAAATCCACGCATCATCAGCTCCGCCGCGACTTTGATCGGCACAGAAACCTTCCATACTGATCAAAGTAAAGGGAAAATCGCTTAATTCTCGAGTTCGGCCGACTTGGCCCAGAGATTGATTTTCTCCTCATCCGCATATTCATCGATCAAAGCGAGCTGTTCCGCAGTAAACTCGAGATTTTTGATCGCTCCAACACAGTCCTCAACTTGCGAAGGCTTTGAAGCGCCAATGAGTGCCGTGGTGATCCCGCCTTCGCGCAACACCCAAGCGATTGCCATCTGGGCCAAGGTCTGCCCACGGCTTTCGGCGATTTCATTGAGCTTGCGAATATTGGCGACGGCATTCTCAGAGAGCATATTTGGATTGAGGCTCTTTCCTTGGGTCGCACGGCTCCCTTGGGGCATGCCGTTCAGGTACTTGTTGGTGAGCATCCCCTGCGCCAGCGGTGTAAAGGCAATGGAGCCAACGCCCAATTCGCGAAGCGTCTCCTTTAGGCCATCGCGTTCGACCCAGCGGTTCAACATATTGTAAGAGGGCTGGTGGATCAGGCAGGGCGTGCCCAGATCTTTGAGGATCGCCACGGCCTCACGGGTGCGATCTGCACTATACGATGAAATACCGGCATAGAGCGCGCGCCCTGAACGGACGATGTAATCCAGCGCCTGCATCGTCTCTTCGAGAGGCGTGTCAGGATCAAAGCGGTGAGAATAGAAAATATCGACATAGTCGAGCCCCATACGCTTTAGTGATTGATCACATGAGGCGATGAGATATTTGCGGCTCCCCCACTCGCCATAGGGGCCGTCCCACATCAAATACCCCGCCTTGGACGAGATGATCAGCTCGTCGCGATAGCCTGCGAAATCCTCCTTTAGGATCGAACCAAAGGCGTGTTCCGCCGAACCGGGAGGTGGGCCATAATTATTGGCAAGGTCAAAATGCGTTATGCCATTGTCGAACGCGGTCCGGCAGATCGCACGCTTCGTCTCATGTGGTGTGTCATGCCCAAAGTTATGCCAAAGCCCCAATGAAATCGCGGGCAATTTTACTCCAGAATTGCCACAACGACGGTAAACCATCCGCTCATAGCGGTCTTTCGCGGGTACATAGGTCATGATTTTCCTCCTCCGCGCGGCCCCACACCGCGCTCTGATAGCGCAAACATTGTCCGCAACACTCGGCAAGTCAAATGGTTCCCCGAAAGAACCTGACTTTGAATAGCTAAACCGAACGTTTTCATGCGTTCTGCCAATAAAGTTTAAGGTTTGACGCATTGCCCCCGAGAGCCTGCATCGCTATCTAGGGCGCAATTCAGATAAAGGATCGACCATGGCCAACTACCAGTTCGTCTATTTCATGGACGGCGTGTCCAAGACCTACCCCGGCGGGAAGAAGGTCTTTGAGAACATCCGTCTCAACTTCCTACCTGGCGTGAAGATCGGTGTCGTCGGCGTAAACGGCGCTGGTAAATCCACCCTGCTTAAGATCATGGCAGGCATGGACAAGGACTTCTCGGGCGAAGCTTGGGCCGCTGAAGGCGCGCGCGTTGGCTATCTCCCGCAGGAACCGCACCTTGAAGCGAGCCTGAACGTGCGTGAAAACGTGATGCTCGGCGTTGCTTCGAAGAAAGCGATCCTTGATCGTTACAACGAACTTGCCATGAACTACTCGGACGAGACCGCCGACGAAATGGCGCGTCTTCAGGACGAAATCGACAGCCAGAACCTCTGGGACCTCGACAGCCAAATCGACGTCGCAATGGAAGCGCTCCGCTGCCCGCCTGATGACGCTGATGTAACTGTGCTCTCGGGCGGTGAACGTCGCCGCGTTGCATTGTGCAAGCTGCTTCTCGAAGCACCTGACATGCTGCTCCTCGACGAACCTACCAACCACCTCGACGCTGAAACCATCGCGTGGCTGCAACAGCACCTCATCGATTATAAGGGCACCATCCTTTGCGTCACCCACGACCGCTATTTCCTTGACTCGATCACGGGTTGGATTCTGGAACTCGACCGTGGCCGCGGTATTCCGTACGAAGGCAACTACTCCTCTTGGCTTGACCAGAAAGCCAAGCGTCTCGAGCAGGAGGCGCGCGAAGACAAGGCCAAGCAAAAGACGCTCGAGCGCGAACTTGAATGGATCCGTCAAGGCGCCAAAGCGCGTCAGGCCAAACAAAAGGCTCGTATCAACGCCTATAACGAACTGGCCGATCAGTCCGAGCGCGAGCGCGTCGGCAAAGCCCAGATCGTTATCCCGAACGGACCCCGTCTTGGCGGCAAGGTCGTCGAAGTTTCTGGCCTTTCCAAAGCTATGGGCGACAAACTTCTCATTGAGAATCTCGAATTCACCATCCCGCCGGGCGGCATCGTCGGCGTCATCGGTCCGAACGGCGCGGGTAAATCAACCCTGTTCCGCATGATCACGGGCCAAGAAACCCCTGATGCGGGCACCATCGAGATCGGTGATACCGTTCAAATGTCCTATGTGGATCAAAGCCGCGATAGCCTTGATGCGAACAAGACCGTCTGGGAAGAAATTTCAGGTGGCGCAGAACTTATCTCGCTTGGTGATGCTGAAGTAAACTCCCGCGCCTATTGCGGCTCGTTCAACTTTAAGGGCGGCGATCAGCAGAAAAAGGTCGGCCTTCTTTCGGGTGGTGAACGTAACCGCGTCCATATGGCCAAACTGCTTAAGTCAGGCGGCAACCTACTTCTCCTCGACGAACCGACCAACGACCTCGACGTGGAAACGCTCCGTGCGCTCGAAGACGCGCTCACCGATTTTGCAGGCTGCGCGATTGTTATCTCGCACGACCGCTTCTTCCTTGACCGTATCTGTACCCACATCCTCGCATTTGAAGGCGACGCACATGTGGAATGGTTCCAAGGCAACTTCGAAGACTACGAAGAAGACAAGAAGCGTCGCCTTGGCCCAGATGCGCTTGAGCCTAAGCGTCTCAAGCACAAGAAATTCACGCGCTGATTGATTTCTGCCCGACCAGCGCCTATGTCTGGTCGGGCAGAAAGACTCCCATTGGGGGGAGTGGGTGTGAAGTGAAGTGAAGTATATTCTTTCGATTTTTAGTATCGCGGGCTTTTTAACTGGCCTTGGCTTTGTTGTCTTTGCGGGCAAGAGCTTGCTTTGGATTATGCTTGCCTTTGCAGGACTTGGCTTTCTTGTCCCTATCATCCTAGTCGTGACCTACTTCGCTTGGGAAGAGCGGCCCATTTCTGAAGAAACTGACGCTGCGCCCCAGCCCGCCGCCGCTTGAGTTCGCCGAAGAGATTCGTTTAGGTGACCAAGAATCTGCCTAAAATTCGATTAAAATAGAATCGGTTAGAGCCAATTTAATGGCTTTTTCTCAGCGTTTCCGCGCGTTCAATCCTCTGAATCCGTTGCAAAACTGTCCCACAATCCTAGGTAAGGCCTGATTTTGACGCCTCAAAGGGATAGCATCGCATTCCAGGTGGGTACCCACTCATCGCGTGAACACTCCTTCAACTTAGTATCGGTAAGTCTCGATCACTGTGATCGTATGGAGTTGTACCATGGCCATTGTAATTGTCTTGTTTTCTAGCTTCTTCGCGCTTTGCGTATCTGTCGCAGCGGTTATTCTTGGATTGGCTGTCGTGCCTGCTTTCGCAATCTACCTAACGTTGGGAATTGTTGCGCCGCTCTATTTCGTCTCGCGTCGCAACGCGCAACATAGACAGACTTTGGCGACGCGCTTTTCACGCGAAGGCATCATCTAAGACGAAAGGGGCAGTGCTGCCCCTTTTTTTATGTCGAACTCCAAGTGATGATGGCATTTGCAGGGACGGCACCAGACTGACGTTTAAGTTCGCGCCCGCCTTTGAACTTCACCATCGTTGGAATTCCTCTAATCCCGAACTTAGCGCCTGCTTTTTGTTCGGCCTCGGTATTCACCTTTACGAGGCGCGCTTTACCTTTGAGCGCTCCGGCGGCCTTTGAGAACTCGGGCGCCATCATACGGCACGGACCACACCAAGGCGCCCAGAAGTCTACTACAAGCGGCAAGTCATCCGAACGCGACGCCTTCATCAGGGTGTCGAATGTAATCTCGACCGCTTTTTCGGAAATCAACTTTGAACCGCAAACGGCACATTTCGGACCGGCGTCCAATTTATCTGCGGGAACACGGTTAACTTGACCGCAGTCGAGACACGTCAGCTTTAATCCGGACATGGCACCCTCTCAATATACATTTCAAATGTTATATATATCTGAGCGCCGAGTTCACAAGGGCTTTAAGCGAATTCGAAATCTTCACCAGCTGAATCAAGTGCACGGCGCACCCCCTGTGCAATGACCACTAAGCCGCGGATTTCCGTACCTCTGTCCTTGCGCAAAGTCGTTTGGCGCACTTCAAAGGACACAAACCCAGCCGCTTCTAGCATGCTACGCAGATAGATTTCAGAATGGGCATATCGATGGGACTCGAGAAGAGTATAGCCTTTCTCATGCCCCTCTTCGACCGTGAATGCAAAAATTCCATTCGGCGCCAAAGTATCTGCGACCCATGAAATAACACGCTCCAAGGCTCCGATATAAATGAATACATCGGCCGCAACGATGAGATCATATTGTTCATCCGTCAGATTGAGCGCCAAAAGGTCCTTTTGCTCAAGGCGATTATAGATGCCCTTACGCTTTGCTTCTGCCAACATGCCATTGGAAAGATCGTATCCGATAAGCTCGGAATATCGACCTTTGATTGCCTGTCCCATCAGGCCAGTGCCGCACCCAAGATCGAGTACTCGCCCCAATTGTTCAGGAAGAACAGATGCTAAAAGGTCCGGTACACGGTAGCCCAATTTTTGCACCAACGAGGTTTCAAACTTTGAGGCATATTGATCGAAGAGGCTGGCAACGTGGGCCGCGGGGCTCCGGTCAGTCAAGGAAACAGGGCGCAACAAATCCAGCCGTAAGGACGCGCCAAAGTGGTCAGCGGGATCAAGCGCAAGAGCCTGTTCAAAGGCAAATTTCGCGGCATCGGCTTTTTCGGCCTTTACAGAAATTTCCCCCAATCGAACCCAACCTGCAACCCAATCAGGCACTCGGCTCATCGCGTCATTCATAATTTCATATGCTGCGGCAAAGTCCTTTTCCGCGCACATCAATTCGACATAATCGAGACGTCGATCGACAGAGACGTCACCGGACGAAGTTCTGAGAATACTCATTTGCGAACCAGAATAAGGGGGTGTCCTCGGACTGCGATTCTATTCTCGCTTGTCGCGCGGATAGTTTTTTTCGCCAATGCGCCGCAAACTGGCATCTGTCAAGCGTTCTGCGATCCCCCTTGAAAAAAACGCCAGATAAGGTTATCCTATCGACTGCGACTCTACCTTTATCGATACTGTTTCCGTTTCCGGCCCAGTCAAACGATCCTGAGATGACGAGCCGATCCGCTGCATGGTGCGAGCGGGAGAAACTTGGAGACACTATCATGGCCACCGGTACCGTTAAGTGGTTCAACACCACCAAAGGCTACGGCTTTATCGCCCCTGAGGGCGGCGCTAAGGACATCTTCGTCCACATTTCCGCTGTTGAGCGTTCGGGCCTTCAGGGCCTGAAGGACAACCAGAAAGTTGAATTCGAGATTCAATCCGGCCGCGACGGTCGTGAATCTGCGATCAACCTCGTTCTGGTCTAATTTAGCACGAAATTATTGCAAAAGGCCCGCCTCGCTGCGGGCCTTTTCATTTCTAGCGGCTTGCCGCGCGCTCGGCGAGATCTGCTACCGACGGCCCGAGAGCCTCGACAATTAAAGAAACGCCTTCTTTATTCGGATGGATACCGTCCGTTTGAAGCAAAGTTGCCCGCGCCTCGGCCATGTCACGCCCGTTCGTCATCCCTGCGAAGAAGTTGGGAACATAGGGGACGTCGAACTCCTCAGAGAGAGCCGGATACATTCCCTCAAAAGCCGTTTGATAGTCGGGTCCGTAATTCGACGATACCGTAATTCCGACGATCAACATCTCGACTCCCGCAGCCTCTCCTTTTTCGAGGATTTTCGAGAGGTTCGCTTTGCTCGATAACGGGTCAATTCCCCGCAAAAAGTCGTTGCCGCCCAATGTCACAATCATCGCATCAACATCAGGCGTGAGCGTCCAATCCGCTCGTGACAGTCCTCCTGCCGTTGTGTCCCCTGAAACACCCGCATTCAGCACCTTTGCATCAACACCATTCTGATCGAGCCAAGCCTGAAGCTGAGGCACAAAGCCGTCCGATTGAGGAAGACCGTATCCTGCGGTCAAACTATCCCCAAGTGCCGCAATTGTGATCGTTTCTGCGTAAACAGTCGCTGGAACAAAAAGAAGCCCGACCACTAGGTTGCGAATGGGCGCAATCGCACCATATGCAAAAGTATTAAAAAATGTAGAGGCAGCCTTCATGACGAACCCAGTCCTTTCGCTTTCAAATACATCCCTTTCCCTAATGGGTAACGCAGGACGTGTTGATATTCTTCATGACATTTCCTTGAACGTTGTAGAAGGCGAAACCCTTGGCCTCATTGGTCCGAGCGGTTCAGGGAAATCGTCACTCCTGATGTTAATGGGTGGACTTGAGCAGGCCACCGGTGGACAAATCACCGCGCTTGGGCAAGACCTCACAACGATGAACGAAGACCAGCTTGCTCTCTTTCGTAGGGACAATATGGGAGTGGTGTTTCAATCTTTCCACCTCATTCCAACGATGACTGCGCTCGAAAACGTTGCGACCCCGCTTGAACTTGCTGGTATCGAGAATGCCTTTGAACGTGCGGAGGCCGAGCTCAAAGCCGTTGGACTTGGACACCGCGCCGGCCACTACCCCAGCCAAATGTCAGGCGGCGAACAGCAGCGAGTGGCTCTTGCCCGTGCCTCTGCGCCACGTCCGCGCATCCTTTTAGCCGATGAGCCGACCGGCAACCTTGATGAGACGAACGGCAGAGCGATTATGGACATGCTCTTTGATCTGCGTGACCGTCATGGCGCAACGCTTATTATGGTCACACACGCTCCTGAATTGGCAGAGCGCTGCGACCGCGTCATCCGCTTGCGTGATGGCCGCATCGACACCGAGGTTACAGCATGAGCCTTTCCATTGCTGCCCGTTTTGCCCGCCGCGAACTTCGCGGGGGCCTAAAGGGCTTTTATATCTTCCTCGCATGTCTCTCGCTCGGTGTCGCCGCGATTGCCGCAGTTGGAACAGTTCGTTCCTCGATCGGTGCTGGCCTTGCACGCGAAGGTGCAGCACTTCTTGGCGGCGATGCAGAGGTGCAATTCACCTATCGATTTGCCCGCGAGGATGAGCGCGCATTTCTCGACAGCATTTCAGATCGCGTTTCCGAAGTCGTCGATTTCCGTTCAATGGCCGTAGTGGGCGACGGCCAAACTGCGGAACGCGGACTTACTCAGGTTCAAGCTGTTGATAACCTTTACCCCCTTATCGGCAGCGTAACTCTTGCCCCAAATATGCCATTGGCCGAAGCGCTCGATGGCACAGGAGCGCTCCCTGGCGGGGTGATGGAACGCGTGCTTGCGGATCGTCTTGGCCTTAGAGTTGGCGAGACATTCAAACTCGGGACACAGGAATTTATTCTTTCTGCCATTCTGGAACGTTACCCCGATAACTCTTCTGCGGGCTTTGGTCTTGGGCCGCGGACTATAGTTCGCACGACAGCTCTCGCTGCTTCTGGCCTCATTTCAGAAGGCACTCTCTTTGATACCGAATACCGCCTTGATCTCGCAGAGGGCACGGATCTCGACACGCTTGAGGCCCAAGTTGAAACACAGTTCGCAGGGGAAGGCGTGCGCTGGCGTGATGCAAGACGCGGCGCAGGAAGCACCGCTCGTTTTGTAGACCGAATTGGGTCGTTCCTCATTCTTGTCGGTCTATCTGGACTAGCCGTAGGAGGCGTTGGCGTATCCGCTGCGGTACGCGCCTATCTTCAAGGCAAAACAGGCGTGATCGCGACGCTCAAGACCCTCGGCGCCACGCGTCGAACTGTATTCCTCACCTATGCGATCCAGATCGGTGTTCTCACGGTCCTTGGAATTGTAATCGGTCTCATCTTAGGGGCGGCAATTCCGCTAATTCTAGCACCTCTCATAACCGCGAACCTGCCAATCCCCGCAGAGTTCGGCATCTATCCCGGACCGCTACTTGAAGCGGCAATCTACGGGCTTTTGACGGCCGCGATCTTTACGCTATGGCCGCTTGCAAGAACCGAAGACATCCGCGCCGCAACTCTGTTCCGAGATGCTATGGAAGCAGGCCGCGCATTACCGCGTCTGCCTGCGATTATCGCAACGGTGCTTTTGATTGCAGTGCTCCTAGCCACTGCGGTTATATTTTCCGGCACGGCGCGCCTTACGCTTTGGACAGCCGCAGGTATCGTTGGTGCGCTTATTGCGCTAATGCTTTCTGCCGCACTACTGCGCCGCCTCGCCAAATATGGGATGAAGCTTTCACGTGGTCGCCCTAACCTTCAGTTGGCCCTTGGTTCGATCAGTGCCCGAGGCAGTGAAGCGACTTCGATCGTTCTCTCGCTGGGCCTTGGCCTTTCGGTACTTGCCGCTGTTGGTCAGATCGACGGGAACCTACGTCAAGCGTTTGATGACGAGCTTCCCGATGTTGCGCCTTCTTATTTCTTTGTCGACATTCAGCCCGATCAAATCGACGGCTTTATGGAGCGCGTGAACGGCGACCCAGATGTGAGCAAGGTGGAAAGCGCACCAATGCTTCGCGCTATGGTCACTCAGATCAATGGCCGCCCTGCGGAAGAGGTGGCAGGGGGCCACTGGGTTGTACGTGGAGATCGCGGTATCACATATGCTGACGCTCTTCCCGAAGGCACCATCATCACACGCGGTGAATGGTGGCCCGAGGGGTATAGCGGCGAGCCGCAACTTTCGGTTTCCGAAGAAGAGGCGATGGAAATCGGCCTCAACCTCGGGGATACGATGACGGTTAACGTGCTCGGACGCGAGCTTACCGCCACGATCACGAGTTTCCGCAAAGTCGAGTTCCAAACAGGCGGTATGGGCTTTGTGATGTTGTTCAATGCCAATGCTCTCGCGGGCGCTCCACACAGCTGGATTTCCACAGTCTACGCCGAGGAAGAGGCCGAGGCTCAGATCCTGCGGGATCTGGCCAGCGCCTATCCCAACATCACAGCGATCCGCATTCGCGATGCGATTGATCAAGCCATGGTCTTGGTCGAGGGGATTGCGTCTGGCGTGAGATATGGGGCGCTCGCGACTTTGGTTACGGGCTTTCTCGTGCTCATTGGGGCAGCTTCGGCTGGTCAACAAGCCCGCACCTATGAAAGCGCCGTGCTCAAGACGATCGGTGCCACCCGAGCCCGCATCCTAAAAAGCTTTGCTCTTCGGGCATCGCTTGTGGGGGCAGCTGCGGGCTTAATCGCACTTGCGGCCGGAACTGCTGGCGGCTGGGCCGTGACCCGTTTCGTGATGGAAAGTGACTATTCCGTCATTTGGTCAAACGCGCTATGGATCATTCTGGGCGGCATCTTTGCCACCCTCCTTGCAAACATTGGTTTTGCTCTCAGAGCCCTGCGTGCGAAACCTGCTCAAGTTCTAAGAGCTCGCGAATGACCCACCCCCGCTTTTTCGGCTATGGAAGCCTCGTAAATCTGGCGACCCACAGCTATCCCGAAGCCCGCAAATCATCTCTCAAAGGCTGGCGCCGCGTGTGGCGTCACACGCCCTTGCGTGAACAAGCGTTCCTCTCCATTGAACCCCATCAAGCAACGACCCTTTTGGGCGTTACAGCTGATGTGCCAAATGCCGACTGGAATGCCCTTGATGAGCGCGAAGAAGGATACTCCCGTCACGACGTTTCGCATCTCGTAGCAGAGCCAATGAATACGGCGGTTTACGTGGTTAAGGACGAACACTATAGCTCGTATGACCAGAACCACCCGATCCTACTGAGTTATCTTGATGTCGTGGTTCAGGGCTATCTACAGCAGTTCGGGCCTCAGGGCGCTGAACATCTCTTTGAAACTACCGAAAACTGGGCACCGATTTTTGACGACCGCGCAAGCCCGCTCTATCCCCGCGCTCAAACACTTTCTGAAGAAGAGCGCGCTATCGTGGACGCGCATCTCAAGCAGCTTTGACGAAAAAGGAGGGCGTCTAACCCTCCTTTTTATCTCTAACCTTTAGAGGCCTGGCTTAACCTGCATAAGTTCCATCACATCAGCCATCTCGGGGCCCTTTGCGCGACCGGTCACGGCCTTGCGGAGCGGCATAAAGAGGCCCTTTCCTTTGCGGCCTGTGGCGTCTTTTACAGCTGAAGTCCACTCGCCCCAAGTTGCGGCGGTATAGGGCGGCTCACCCAGCATTCCAAATGCAGTCACGATGAATTCTTGATCCTCGGCGTCCACATCCGCAGCCGCACCTTTTGAGAAAAGCTCCCACCATTCCGGCATCTCCGAAAGGAACGTGATGTTCGCACGAACAACTTCCCAGAAACGAGGCGCAATATCCGCTGGCACGCCAAGAGCGGCAACCTGATCGGCAACATCTTCGAACGGCTTGTTGCCAATGATGCGGGCTGTCAGGGGTTCGAGATCCGCAGGGTCGAATTTGGTCGGAGCCGCGCCAAATTTTGAAACGTCAAATCCGTCAATCACTTCTTGCACGTTCGCGCGAAGTTCTACCGGATCAGCAGAACCAAGGCGCGCCATGAGGCTCATGATCGCCATCGGCTCAATTCCCCGCTCACGCAGGTCCTTGAGCGCCAGCGTGCCAAGACGTTTGGAGAGCGCTTCGCCCTGTGGGCCAGTCAAGAGCGAGTGGTGCGCAAACTGAGGAACAGTGCCGCCAAGCGCAACGATCATCTGGATCTGGGTCGCGGTATTGGTAACGTGATCCGAACCACGCACGACATTGGTGATGCCGAACTCGACATCATCAACCACCGAAGCGAGCGTATAAAGGAACTGGCCGCTTTCCTTAATCAAAACCGGATCAGAAACAGAGGCCGCATCAATCGAGATCGGGCCGAGGATACCATCAGTCCATTCGATCCGCTCACGATCAAGTTTAAAGCGCCAATGCGAGCCACGCTCGGCACGAAGGCGATCTTTTTCTTCTTCGCTCAGTTCGAGAGCTGCACGGTCATAGACGGGCGGCTTGCCCATGTTGAGCTGCTTTTTGCGCTTGAGGTCGAGCTCGACAGGTGTCTCAAAGCACTCGTACAGACGCCCCATTTCAATGAGCTTGGCCTTGGCCGCCTCATATTGAGCAAGACGCGCGGACTGGTATTCAATCCGGTCCCACGAGATGCCAAGCCACGTCAGCGCATCCTTGATACCATCGACATACTCGGGCTTGGAGCGCTCCTGATCAGTGTCGTCGATCCGCAAGATAAATGACCCGCCATTTTGTCGAGCAATGGCGAAATTCATCAGGGCAGCACGAAGGTTGCCGATGTGCATCCAGCCGGTGGGCGAAGGGGCGAAACGGGTCGTTGTCATGATCATCTCCTGTTGACGGAGCCTCTTTCACATCACGAGCCTTTTGTCCATATGAAGCAGTTTTCAAAGGGCCGCCGAGTAACCCTATGACAGGGATTCTGTCCCGATAACGATAAATTATTGCCACTCCGCAATGGAACATTACTGTTAATGAACAGCGGCAAAACCTTTGATGGATTGCCCCATCAAATACGGCACCGCTCCGCTCGACCAACCAATGTGCAGAGGCCTAGATGATAGTTGATCTACCCACGCATCGCAGCTTTTCACTTGGTGACTTTAAAATCACCTCGCTCCTCGCCGGATCAACGCCGCGTGAAGACCCGCATAGCATTTTCGGCCTCAATGCCAGTGACGAGGAATTCGCGCGCGCTAGTCACGAGGCATTCCTACCCACTGATATGGCACAGTTCTTTTTCACGCCCACCCTTGTGGACACCGGCGAAGATCGCATTCTCTTTGATACAGGCCTCAATGCCGAGGGGATGATCAACGTCTTGTCCAAAGCAGGTTATGGCCCAAGCGACATTACGCACGTTGTGCTGACCCACATGCACGGGGATCATATCGGCGGGCTGATGAACGGCGGAGCAGCCACATTCCCCAACGCTGCCTATTTCTCTGGCCAAGCCGAGTATGATCACTGGGCGAGCGCACCAAGTGAAGTATTCGAGGCAAACGTTCGTCCGCTTGCCGAACAGATGCAGTTTATTTCGGATGGGGACACTGTGCGTTCTGGGATCACCGCACTGGATGCATCAGGCCACACACCCGGACATTTGGCTTTCATGCTGGAATCTTCAGGAAAGCAACTCCTTCTAATGGGAGACACCGCCAATCACTATGTTTACTCTCTCGCATATCCTGATTGGGAAGTCCGCTTTGACATAGACAAAACCGCAGCGGCAGCAACGCGGAGGCGCATCTTTGGCATGGTGGCAGCAGACCGCATCCCCCTCATTGGCTATCACATGCCCTTCCCTGGAGTAGGTTTTGTCGAACCACGAGGCGACGGCTTCCAGTTTGTCCCTCATAGTTATCAGCTGATGGGTTAAGTCGGCGTGACGGGCCACTTCGCGCCAAGATCAGCAAGGCCTGTCAGGATAAGCTCCTCAAGTACACTAAGATCCACATCGCTAAGATTGTTCAAATACAGGCACGATTTGCCCGTTTTGTGTTTTCCAAGCCGTGCAAGGATGCTCGAATAATCTTGATACCCGGGCATGATATAAATCGAGAGGTTTGCTTTGCGCGGCGCAAAACCAGTCGCAAGAAAATCCCCTTCTCGCCCACTTTCATAGATGTAATGATAAGAGCCGTAACCCACCATCGATGGACCCCACATCTTTGGCTGATAGCCCGTGATCCGTCGAAAGAGAGCATCCAGCGCGAATGCATCCTCGCGCCGTTTGGGGTTTTCCGTTGCCTCTAGAAAAGCTTGAACAGATAAATCGGTCGCACGTGTCTTATTCTGAGCCATGTTCACCTCGCATTCACCAAGACTAGATGAGCGGGCACCGGACACAAAGACCAATCTGCTGCATCTTCAAGATGCAGCGCAAAAAGAATGCGGCCCCGAATGGGGCCGCTCCGCTGGATTAATTTAAAATCAAGCGATTAGCTTTGCGGTCACTTCGACCAGACGCTTTGCCTGATAGGCAACTGACTTTGCGCCAACTTCCGAAAGCTCGCCCGGCTGGGTCGAGAAACCATATGGGTTGCCGCCGTCCTCGAACTTCACTCCGTCGCCATAACCCGGAACAACTGGGATCATGCCAAAGTGCATTGCAGAGACATAGGTTTGCTGGATAGCACCTTCGGTGCCGCCATTTTTGTTCTGTGCCGAAGCGGCAACCGAAACGGTCTTATTCAACAGCGCGCCTTCCATCCAGAGGCCACCAAGCGTATCGAGCCATGCGCGGGTTTGCGAGGCCATTCCGCCATAGCGGGTTGGCGAGCTGATAAAGATGCCATCGGCCCACTTGAGGTCATCATTGCTGATGGTTGGAATCTCAGAAGCGCGCTCTGCTTGCGCCTTCCAAGCGTCCTGCCCGTCTACGACTTCCTTCGGAGCGGTCTCGGGAATGCGGCGCAAACGCACCTCTGCACCTGCCTCTTCAGCCGCTTTCGCTGCCGCTGCTGCAATGCCGTGGTTGGTGCCGTAAGTAGAATAAAATGCGATCGTGATTTTTGGATTTGCCATGTCGTGGACTCCTTTCAGTGTCGTCACACTGAGAAGTAGTCACTCGCCTTTGACTTGTCCTCACACATTGGCGCAAACGATCTGTGCGCCAATGCGAAGACTCTCGCCTACCGAAAAACCGGCCCGTGTGCCCATTGGGTCATCGAGAAGCGTTCCCCTTTCGTAACCGGCGTCACACGATGAAGCATGTAACTTGGAAAGAAAGTGATCGAGCCCCGATCCTTCACTGCCTCCCGCGCCTCAGCAGATGGCCAAAGCTCCAGAATACCGCCCTCGTAAGCGCCAGGCTCAGAGAGCTGAACCACCATCGTAAGTTTGCGCTTTGCGGCGACGTGGCCGTCTCCGATGTCCGAGTGCCAGACAAAGTGACCTTCGCGCTCTGCCCCATATCTCGCGACCTGAGGGCTTTCCGCGATATCGGTGATGTCAAAGTTGTAAGCCTCACGATTGGCGACGCGCAAAAGGTCGATAATCCGGTCCAAGACCCATTCCGTCCCTTCGACATCATCAAGCCAAACAAGGTCAGCACGGCGAAAGTTATGATTTTCGCGCTGACCAACAAGGCGTGCGTCGCTCGCAGGGGCGGAACGAAACGCCTCTAGAATACGATCGCATTCGACAGGGGAAAACGCGTCGGGCACCGAATAAATGGTCAACATTGGCCGAGATCCAGAATGTAAGAGAAAGGGGGTTGCGAAATTTTCGATTCCCTAAATCGCCATTAGCGAAACCCCCTCTTCCCGCAAAGCGGCAAGAAGGGGCCCTTGTCGTTCGGTGTAATCGCTATTGCAGCGATGTCACATTACATGACGTCGACGATTACGCCTGTCTCTGCATCAACTAAAACGGTCTGCTCATTCACAACGAGATAGCGATACTCTGGCTGCGGCGTCTCATAGGTCGGGACAATGTCCATCGGAACGCCTGCGCCCACAACGACTTCTCCGTTCAAATAGACGGTTTGGACGGGGTTAGACGTCACATAGGTCACGGTTTCTACGGTCGGCTCGACAGTCGAAGCACCAGCTGCGGTGCCAAGGATACCGCCAGCGACAATACCACCGAGCGGGCCGCCGAGACCGTATGCAATCAGCGCACCGAGCGAGCCACCCGCAATCGCGGCAGCATTTTGGTCAGCCTTGCTTTTACCGTCAGGCGAATAGGTCACGGTTTCGATAGTAACGGTCTGAGGTGCCATATTCAGCGGAGTGAATTCCGCACCTTCCTCGACGGTGAGATATGGCGCATAGGACCAGCCGGTTACACCATCATAGGTGACCTTGCACCATTCCACGCCCTCTACGCAGCCCTCGACCATGGCGACTTCGCCCGCAGGGATGACGGTTACAGCGTCGTAAAAAACGCCCGGTCCCGCGCGAAGGTTCAGGTCAGTTGCAGCAGTTGCATTCACCGAAGCAAGTACAGGCGCCGCAAAGGTCATAGCAGCGGCAGCTCCAAGAATAATGGACTTGGTATTCATAACGTTCTCCAAAAAATATGCCGATCTTCACCGGCGATTATGGGAAGAGAACGCGGCCTGTTGGCGCTTGGTTCCAACTGGCTTTTGAGGCATCGGCGTGATTTCGCCAAGCCGCAGAACGAACAAGGGCGGCTCGCGCCGCCCAATAATCTTAGTATTTCGAGTTGTCGCGGAAGCGGTTCGCGATGGGGTATCGGCGATCGAGCCAGAAGGCCCGCTTGGTAAGACGCGTGCCTGGCGCAGACTGGAAACGCTTGTATTCACTGATATAAACCAGATGTTCTACGCGCTTCACCGTATCGCGGTCATAGCCCTTGGCCACACAATCTTCGACACTCGCTTCTTGATCGACAAGTAGATCCAAAATGGCGTCGAGCACCGGATAAGGCGGAAGGCTGTCCTCGTCCTTTTGGTCTGGTCGAAGCTCGGCCGAGGGAGGCTTGTCGATGATCGACACAGGGATCACCTCGCCCGTAGGGCCCTGCATCCAATCGCGATGATTGTCGTTTCTCCAACGGCAAGTCTCGAACACGCGCGTCTTGTAAAGGTCTTTGATCGGGTTGTAGCCGCCATTCATGTCACCATAAATCGTGGCATAACCAACAGCGACCTCGGACTTATTACCAGTGGTGAGGAGCATCTCGCCGAACTTGTTCGACACCGCCATTAAGAGAAGCCCACGCAGACGGGACTGTATGTTCTCTTCTGTCAAGTCGGGCTTCATCCCCTCAAAGAGTGGACCCACAGCCTCGGTCACAGCGGCACGAGGCCCCGCAATTGGGCAATAGTCATACCGAACGCCCAGACGTTTCGCGATGTCCTCTGCGTCATCAAGCGAACCTTGGGAGGTGTATTCAGAAGGTAGCATGATGCAGCGAACGTTGTCTTTGCCCAGCGCATCGACGGCAATTGTGGCAACGAGAGCCGAGTCGATACCGCCCGAAAGACCAAGGAGAACCTTCTTGAAACCCGTTTTGCCAAGATAATCACGAAGTGTCAGCACCATCGCGTGATAATCTTGTTCCCATTCACTTGGATAGGTGGCTTTGGCGCCTTCTTCGGCAACCCAGCCTTCTTCTGTATGAGTAAAGTCCACATGGGCCAGCATCTCTTCGAAGACGGGGAGTTGAACAGCCAGCTTGCCGCCTCGGTTCAGGACGAACGAACCACCGTCAAAAGCCTGATCGTCCTGACCGCCGACCATATTCACATAGACCATCGGCACATCGTTCTCGACGACACGAGCAACCATGTGGTTCATACGGCGGTCGAACTTATTACGGTAGTAGGGTGAACCGTTCGGCACGACGAGAAGCTCAGCACCGCTTTCGCACATCGCTTCGGCCACATCGGGGAACCAAGCGTCTTCGCAAATGGGCGAGCCGATCCGCAGTGGGCCGGCATCATACGGCCCTTGAATTGCGCCCCGATTAAACTGACGCACTTCGTCAAAGACATTATAGTTAGGCAGGAAATGCTTGAGCTGCCGCGCGACGACCTTGCCACCCTTGCAGATGTGATAGGCGTTATAAAGACGCCCCTTTTCGGAAAAAGGTCCGCCGATGGCAAGAATGGGTCCATCTGCGCATTCCGCGGCCAAGGCTTCAATCCGAGCCATCGCAGCTTGGTGGAATGCTGGTTTCATCACCAAATCTTGTGTCGAATATCCTGCGATAAACATCTCAGGAAAGGCGATCATGTCAGCGCCAGCGTCTTTCGACTCTTGCCACGCGGCGCGCGCCTTTGCGGCGTTCCCCTCAAGATCACCCACGGCAGGGTTGAGTTGGGCCAGAGTAATGCGGAAGGTCTCGGTCATCGGTATCCTACAAACTTGATCGCAAAACCTTTACCAGATTAAAGGGCGAGGAAAAGCCGATTGAATACCTTGGGCGTTGTCTCATGTCAGTCGGTGCACTAGTCTTGCGCAGCAAATGTATGGAATTTCTTAATATGACTCGTAATCGGGCAGTTTTGGGCAAGCTAACCGCAACTCTGGTGTCCACCGTTCTCCTAGCGACACCACTTGCCGCGCAAAGCGTGCAGACCAAGCAGTATGAAGACGGCGGCGTCTATGAAGGCGAATTCCTGAACGGTAAGCAACACGGCACCGGAACCTACCGCCTCCCCAACGGCTATGAATATGTCGGAACTTGGGTCGAAGGCGAAATTCGCGGTCAGGGCAAAGCCGTTTTCCCGAACGGTTCGGTTTATGAAGGTGAATTTGCTGCGGGCAAGCCCAACGGCACGGGCAAGATTACTTTTGCCGATGGCGGCACCTATGAAGGTGACTGGGTCGACGGCAACATTACCGGCCAAGGCATAGCGACATATGCGAACGGCATCACCTATCAGGGCGAATTTCGCAACGCGATGCACCACGGCATTGGCACGATGTCTGCCCCATCGGGCTATGGCTATACGGGGCCATGGGTGAACGGCGTCAAAGAAGGTCAGGGCAAAATCACCTATCCAGACGGCGCTGTGTATGAAGGAATGCTCGCAAATGACGAGCGCGAGGGCCAAGGCACTCTGACAATGGCAGATGGCCTGATTTACGAGGGCACATGGGTCAATGGGCAGATTGAAGGCAAGGGTCGCCTCGTTCAGTCCAACGGCGATGTTTACGAAGGCGACCTCGTAGCTGGACGCCGCGAAGGTTCGGGCGTTGTGACTTACGCGAACGGCGACACTTATAGCGGCGGCTTCAAAGATGACCGCCGCCATGGTCAGGGCACTTTCACTGGCACTGACGGTTATATCTACATTGGTGCTTGGAACGAGGGCCGCATAGAAGGTCAGGGCCAAGTCACCTATCCCGACAGTTCGGTTTACGCGGGCACGTTTGTCGACGGGCTTGCCAATGGATCAGGGAAAATCACCTATCCGGACGGCGCGACCTATGATGGGGAATGGCAAAACGGAGTGATCAACGGCTTTGGCACTGCGACCTATCCGAACGGGCTTACCTATGTGGGCCAGTTCTTAAACGCCAAGAACCATGGCACGGGCAAAATGACATACCCTGATGGCTATTCCTATGACGGGTCTTGGGAAAACGGCCAACGATCCGGCACAGGCATAGCAACCTATGCAGATGGCACAGTCTATGAGGGGGATTTCCTGAATGGTCAGCGTCATGGCACGGGAACTATGACAATGCCGGATGGATTTACCTATGCTGGCGCATGGGAAAATGGCGAAATCTCGGGGCTCGGCAAAGCCACGTATGCGAATGGCGATATTTATGAAGGTCAGTTCCGCTCTGGTCGACGCCAAGGCAGCGGAACCATGGTTTATGCATCGGGCGAAACGACCTCAGGCAACTGGGAAGACGGTGCGCTCGTGACTCAAAACGCGTCACAGCCAGCAGGCGCGACAACCGAGGCAACCGAGGCCGCACCCGCCACCGAAGAAGCCCCAGCGACCACCACCGAGTAGTCTCACCATTCGATGCGTGCGCCCGCGTAATCAAAAAATCCGCCAGACATGTCCGGCGTTGCAGACTTGAGAACAGAGATGAGGTTGCTTGCAGCGACCTCTGCAGGCACTGTCGAATGGCGGCCTGCGTAATCTCGGGTGAACGCGGTCGCGACCGTACCGGGGTGCAGAGCGAGTATCGTGGCTTCTTTGTGGGTTCGCTTCAGCTCGATCGCTGCACCTTTTACAAGCTGATTAAGCGCGGCCTTTGAAGCCCGATACGAATGCCAACCCCCAATAGTGTTATCGCCGATCGAACCGACACGCGCTGACAGAACGCCCACGACCGACGGCCGATCTTTTGCGAGCAAACGGGGGAGATGCCTTAGAACAAGGGCTGGGCCGATTGCATTTACCGCAAAGACTTCGGCCATATGTGCAGGATCAATGGCCACTAACGACTTCTCTGGTTTTAGCCCATTGGGTGCGAGAACGCCCAAAGCTACAATGACACGAGTAAAAGGTCCTTCAATCGCAGCAAGGAGATCCTCGGCACGTTCAGGTCGCAAAACGTCGAACCCATGCTTGCTTCGCGACAAACAGACGACTTCACCTGAAAGCGCCTGCTCAATTGCAGAGCCAATGCCGCCAGATGCGCCTATGATAAGTGTTCTCTCCATATGGCGCGAACTAGAGCGCTACACTCCAAAATCCATAATCTTCGACCAGCAGTAGCCAATTTCCCTTCGCATCATGCAAAAGAGGTCTTTTCCTCAGGAGAATCGTGCGTATAGTCGCCCCCATGACCAGTAACGCACATATCACCCCTGTTGCCCGCCCACGCGGTGCACGGCGTTCGCTTGGTCTACTTCTCCTTAGCCGCCTCTGAGCGTGCCTTTCGGCGCGACCGCTCAGAGGGGTTTCAGCGCCGGATAGACAAGCTAAGGATAGAAAAGGATCATCCAAATGACCAAAGACCGCGTGTTGATTTTTGACACTACATTGCGTGACGGCGAGCAATCTCCCGGCGCCACCATGACCCATGACGAAAAGCTCGAGATTGCCGAACTTCTCGACGATATGGGTGTAGACATCATCGAAGCAGGCTTCCCGATTGCCTCCGAAGGTGACTTCCGTGCTGTAAATGAGATCGCCAAGCGCTCCAAAAACTCGACCATCTGTGGTCTTGCTCGCGCCAACTTTAAGGATATTGAACGCTGCGCCGAGGCGATCCGCCCCGCAGGTTCTGGCCGTATCCACACCTTTATCGGCACATCGCCGCTTCACCGTGCCATCCCGAACCTTACTATGGACGAAATGGCCGATCGCATCCACGAGACGGTGACCCATGCACGTAACCTTTGCGACAACGTTCAGTGGTCGCCGATGGACGCAACGCGGACGGAATGGGACTATCTCTGCCGCGTTATCGAAATCGCAATCAAAGCGGGCGCGACCACGATCAACATCCCCGACACTGTTGGTTATACTGCTCCTGTCGAAAGCGCCGATCTCATCAAACGCTTGATCGAGACTGTCCCCGGTGCGGACGAAGTGATCTTTGCGACCCACTGCCACAATGACCTTGGCATGGCGACAGCGAACGCGCTTGCCGCTGTCGCGGGTGGCGCACGTCAGATCGAATGCACTGTGAATGGTTTGGGCGAGCGCGCAGGCAACACCGCTCTTGAAGAAGTGGTCATGGCGCTCAAGGTGCGCGGCGACATCATGCCGTTCTACACAAATGTCGAAACGACCAAGCTCATGAACATTTCGCGCCGCGTTGCGACCGCTGCGGGCTTCCCTGTTCAGTTCAATAAAGCCATCGTCGGCAAGAACGCCTTCTCTCACGAGTCTGGCATTCACCAGGACGGCATGCTCAAAAACAAAGAGACCTTTGAGATCATGCGTCCCGAGGACGTAGGCTTGGCTGGAACTTCGCTCCCCTTGGGCAAGCACTCGGGCCGCGCGGCACTTCGCGCCAAGCTCGACAGCCTCGGCCATTCGATGGCCGACAACCAGCTCAACGATCTCTTCGTGCGCTTCAAGGACTTGGCTGACCGCAAGAAAGAAGTCTTTGATGACGACATCCTTGCTCTTGTGAACCAAAACGACACCGTCGAAGATCACATCAAGCTCAAATCACTTCGTGTGGTTTGTGGCACTGAGGGCCCGCAAACCGCTGAGATGAGGCTTGTTGTTGGCGGCGAGGAAAAGTCGATCAAGTCCACGGGCGACGGCCCAGTTGACGCGACCTTCAACGCGATCAAGGAACTCTTCCCGCACGGCGGGCGCCTTCAGCTTTATCAAGTGCACGCAGTGACCGAAGGCACCGACGCTCAGGCCACCGTTTCGGTGCGCCTCGAAGAAGAGGGCCGCATTGCAACTGGTCAGTCTGCGGATACAGACACAGTGGTTGCCTCGGCCAAGGCCTATCTCAACGCGGTCAACCGTCTGATTGTCCGCCGTGAGAAGTCGGCCCCAGGCGAAGACGTGAAAGAGATCAACTACAAAGACATGTAAGTTCATAAAGGCCGGCCACAGCGCCGGCCTTTATCTTTGCAACGAGGCAAATATGACCAACCCTTCGGTGACGCTTATTGGCACAAAAGGCGGCCCTGCAATCCGTCCTGGCACACCGATGCCAACGTCAAGCCTTCTTCGACTAGGTGGGAAAGTCATCCTCATTGACGCAGGTCTTGGAGTAACGCGCGGCATTTGCGATGAGGGCGTGCCGCTAAGTGCGGTTGATGCGATCTTTGTTACGCACCTGCATTCAGACCATTATCTCGAGCTAGGCCCTTTTTTTCATACAGCTTGGACCGCTGGCCTAAAGTCATCTATCCCAGTTTATGGCCCAGCGGGATTAGACCGCTATTGGCAAGGCTTCATGACCTCTATGGAGGCAGACATCTCCCTACGGATCGAAGACGAAGGTCGGCCTGATCTTAACGGTCTATTTGATTTCCACGTCTTGGATGCTGCGCCCTTCACGCTCTTTGGGATCAGTGTTTCGATCATGCGCAACGAGCATCCGCCACTTCGCGATAGTTTTGCCCTTCGTTTCGACCATGGGGGTAAAGCCGTGACCTTTTCAGGCGATACCGCGCCCCTTGCGAAAATGGCCGATTTTGCAGCCGGATCGGACCTTTTGGTCCATGAAGCGATGCTCTCAGAAGGTATCACAGCTCTTTGTGCACGGGTTGGGAACGGCGACGATAGGCTTCGCATTCATCTAGAACGCTCGCATTCTTCTGCACATGAGGTAGCAAAGATCGCAACGCGAGCCAAAGTCTCGGCCTTGGCGCTTAATCACCTTATTCCGAGCGATGATCCAGATTTCACCACACCGCATTGGGACGCAGAAGTCCGTCCATTTTTTGACGGTTCTTTCCATTTGGGACGCGACGGGATGGTCATTGAGTTCTAGCCAGTGACCGAAAGGCTAGGCTTTGGGTGCAAAGGTTGAATTCACCGCCCAAGCCTAAACAATCGGATAAAACAGAACGTTACACTTTCCGACCTCTCAAGAAGGAAAGAACAGTTCTGATGCAAACCGCTTCTCAAGCCAATGAACCTAATGCCGCCGTCAGCGCAAAGAAGCTCTATACCGCCGCGGATCTTCTCGATTTGATCACGGCAGTTCGTGAACATGATCCGGGTGCTGCATCGCACGTTTTGGTCGGTTTGCTTCGTATGGCCGCGAATGGACATGCAACAGCGGTAGAACAAACATCGATGCGGATCGCGGGTCTTGCTGATCTTCGTGGGAGCGAATTTATTCTGACGCCTTCCGCATGCAGCATTCTCGACGAATTCAGCAATGGTGACTACGTCAGTTCTGCGCCGCGCCGCACTCATGATGCGACGAACGACAATGCCATTCCTGAGCAAGCGCCATCTATTGCCAGCAATATGCCTGAACCGATTGCGCGTCTTCGTATCGGCACACATGACTATGTCATCGGTGAAATCGAAGCGCTCGAAATGCTTGTTTTCCGTCCTCAAGAGGGTGGCGAGTGGATGGAGCTGACCAATACTGTCGAAGAAGGTTGGTCCTCGATTGCGTCTGAAATCATCAAGCTCACTTTCGATACTACGCGCGAATACATCCGCATGCACATGATCCAGCGCCGCGACGTTGATATGGGCAAGAATATCGAGTCCTTCGATCTCTATGGTTTTGAATGGTATGTACGCCTCGATGAAACCAAGAGCGAAGTTCGCCTCGGTGGTCAGAACTGGTCAACGTTTGATCGTGGCGACCTCGATCCGGTAGACAAGATCAAATACGTTGCGGTTGAGGCGCTTCTTTCGGTTCTGACCGATCCGCGCGCAATGTTCGGCAAAGATATCGACGCATGGGCACGCCGTATCGCGGCAGGCGCATCCGTGATGCCTGCATTCACGATTTAATAAAAAGGGGGCCTAAGCGCCCCCTTCTTCCATTTCGTTAATGAACTTGCGAAGCCGCTCCACAGCGGCTTTTTTGATCTGAGATACTCGGCCAGTTGTGACCCCAAGAACCTCTGCGATTTCATAGACGTTGAGCTCTTCCACATAATACAGTTGAAGCAAAAGCGCCTCGCGTTCAGGAAGTTGGCCAAGCGCACGGCGCAGAAGCTTCTTCATTTGCATCTGCTGGATATTATCCTCAGCCGTACGGCTCATGTTGTCTGAAAAGAGCTGGGACTGATCCGTGTAAAGCTCATCAAGCGATTTGACCTGACCAGCAGCAAAACGGTTTTCCCAATCCTCTAGCTCGCCAACTCCAATCCCGAGTTCCTTGGCGATTTCCTCCTTTTCAGGGGCGCGCATCAGCTGTTGTTCAAGCTTTGCAGTAACCGCCTTGGCTTTTTGCTGCATGATAATCGTGCTTCGGCAAACGCTCGCATTGTCGCGAAGGAAGTCCACAATTGAACCTCTCACCCGTATTGCCGCATAGGACGCGAAGGTTGCTCCTGCCTTTGGTTGATACCTGCGGCTCGCGTCGATGAGCCCCATATATCCGACCTGCAAAAGGTCCTCGATTTCCACGAGCCGACCAACGCGACCAAACATATGCCATGCGATTTTGCGCACGATATGCATATGGTCTTTGACCAGCTTTTCAGGTGACGGGTTCTGCTCAGCATAGCCTTTTGTGAGGATCATTTCTGAGATCTCCTCTGGTTAAAAC
>CAYWUN010000028.1:0-27015 GCA_964461315.1 uncultured Aestuarium sp. | reverse complement strand
GTGAAGGGGCTTCTACGGCCACCAACACGGAGTCGCAAGCACAAAATGAGGGAAAAATGCAGAAAACTAAATTTTCTTCGTTTTTCTTTGATTTTCAGTAGGTTGGATAATTTTTGGACCATTAACGTCAAGTTTGCGCATCTTTATTGCGCAATCAAAACCGCACAACGACACAACCATCAGACTTTAGGCTTAGTAGCAAACAAATTATGCAACCCATTGGCGATCTGCGCGTTTCGTAGCCCCAAGAGGATAAGAATCGCGATGGCGTAAAGAAATGGCTCCACCTGAAACCCTTTTATCAACCAAATGAAATGGAGCACCCCCAAAAGGCAAACTGCATATGTAAGCTTATGCAGTTTGCGCCATGCCGCCCCAAGCCTCCGAATACTCAGGTCGTTAGACGTTAGAGCGAGGGGCAGGATCAAAACCGACGCTGCCATTCCAATCGTCACATAGGGACGCTTTACGATATCTGCCCAAACAGACGAGAGATCTTGAATGTCGATAAACGCCCAGACGCTGAAATGTGCGAACACGAAGAAGAAGGCCGTTAATCCAAGCGCTCTGCGGTGCTTGAGTAGGTTCAAACCGAAAATACGGCGAAGCGGCGTAATGCACAGACCCGCAACCAGAAGCTGGAGAGCAATTTCACCATACGCTCGTTCCAGCGCGTTCACCGGTTCGACACCAAGGCCGCCCGTCAGCCCAAGGTAAAACAGCCAAGCCGCCCACATAAAGCCGACGAAATAGATCACTCCCGAAGGAAACCGTTTCGAAGCTGCGTTGATACTTAGAGTGTAGTTCATTCCTAAAAATTGGCCTTGAGGTCCATCCCCTCGTAAAGCGAAGCAACCTCCGTTTCGTAACCGTTGAACTTTTGGGTATCGATACGTTTCGAGAACAGCCCGCCCCCGATCCGTCGCTCAGTTGTTTGGGACCAGCGTGGATGGGACACCCACGGGTTCACATTGCTATAGAACCCGTATTCACTTGGATTCAGGCCACTCCAAGTGGTCGGTGGTTGCTTGTCGACAAGCGAAATCCGCACAATCGACTTAATCGATTTAAAGCCGTACTTCCAAGGAACGACCAGACGCAGAGGTGCGCCATTCTGCTTGGGCATCAGTTCACCATAGATCCCCGTCGCCAAAAGAGTGAGAGGGTGGTTGGCCTCGTCCAAGCGCAATCCCTCAACATATGGAAATGGGATCACGCCTCTTCGCACACCGATCATGTTATCGGGTTGAACTGCCGTTTCGAAGGCAACGTATTTTGCGGAGGGCTGCACGCCGACTTTGGCCAAAACGTCCGCAAATTCGACACCATTCCACGGAACGACCATCGACCAAGCTTCGACGCATCGGAATCGATAAATACGCTCTTCTGTCGTCAGGCCCGCCAGTAGTTCATCAACAGTGTATTCACCTGGGTTGTCCACCATACCGTCAACTTTGATCTTCCAATTCGTCAGATCGAGAGCCCCCGCATTACGTGCTGGATCTTCCTTACCTGCACCGAATTCATAAAAGTTGTTATAGCTGGTGATCTCTTCGAGAGTATTTGGCTCAAGACCCTGCGCCATTGCCGGCGCGCCGAAACCAGTTGCAAGAGCGGCGCCTCCCGCCTTGAGCAGAGTTCTGCGGTTAAGCCAAAGTGCCTTGGGCGTCACATCCGCATAAGTGAGAGAGTTCTTCCAACGCTGAGCCATTTTGATCTCCATCTTCTTTGACAGGGAATATAGAGCGTTTGGAGCAAAAGTGGCGTCACGTTACCTTTAAAAGAGTGAAATATCGTGTCACTGGGTCAAGCACTCGTGAGCGTACTGCAAGATTTGAAAAGCCCCCCGCATTTCGCAGGGGGCGTTTTTGGTTAGTGAACGACCGCGTTGTCGGGTTTAGGTCGATTAGAGTTCGACACTCGATCGCCAACGATAAGCCCTTCGCTACCTGCGCTGATCTTGACCGTGTCACCATCCATGATGTCGCCAGCAAGGATCATTTCGGCCAATTGATCCTGAAGTGCCCGCTGGATCACCCGTTTGAGCGGACGCGCGCCAAAGACCGGATCATATCCTTCATCGGCCAGCCACTTATGTGCGCCCTGATCGAGATCGAGCACAATCTTGCGACCAACCAAACGCTTTTCAAGACGCTTAAGCTGAATGTCCACGATCCCGTCCATATCCGCACGTCCAAGACGATCGAAGATGATCGTCTCATCAAGTCGATTCAGGAACTCGGGGCGGAAATGCGCCCGAACAGCATCCATCACATCACGTTTCGCATCACTGGCATCTGCACCGTCAGGAAGGTTTGACAGAGCCTGCGCCCCAAGGTTCGAAGTCAGAATGATCAACGTTTGCTTGAAATCGACAGTACGGCCCTGACCATCGGTCAGCACACCATCATCGAGCACTTGAAGCAGCACGTTGAAGACATCGGGATGTGCCTTTTCGACTTCATCAAAGAGGACGACCTGATAAGGGCGACGGCGAACTGCTTCAGTTAGAACACCGCCTTCGTCATACCCTACATATCCCGGAGGGGCACCGATCAGACGGCTGACTGCATGCTTCTCCATAAATTCAGACATGTCGATGCGGACCATCGCATTATCGTCATCAAAGAGAAACTCGGCCACGGCTTTGGTCAGCTCGGTTTTCCCGACACCCGTTGGCCCCAGAAAGAGGAACGATCCAAGCGGGCGGTTTTCGTCATTTAGACCGGCACGTGCACGGCGAACCGCATTCGCGACAGCGCGCACCGCAGACTTTTGGCCAATGACCCGCTTGTGGAGACCGTCCTCCATACGAAGAAGCTTTTCACGCTCACCTTCGAGCATCCGGCTGGTTGGAATACCCGTCCAACGCTCGACCACTTCCGCGATTTGCTCGGGACGAACGGCCTCTTCGACCATTTGCTCTCCATCGTTGGCTTCGGCATCCGCAAGACTGCGTTCAAGCTGCGGGATCACGCCATAGGATAGCTCGCCCGCTTTTGCGAGATTGCCCTCTCGCTTGGCGATTTCCAAATCGGCCCGAGCACGATCTAGTTTTTCTTTCAGGTCCCGAGCACCTTCAAGCTTGGCACGCTCTGCCTGCCATTGTGCAGTCATGGCGTCCGCTTTTTCCTGAAGGTCCGAAAGCTCTTGCTTGAGTTTGGTAAGACGATCAACCGAAGCTGCGTCATCTTCTTTTTCCAACGCCAGCGCTTCGATCTGCATTTGCAGGATCTGGCGATCTAGAGCATCGAGCTCTTCAGGTTTACTGTCGACTTCCATGCGCAGACGGCTCGCGGCCTCGTCGACAAGGTCAATAGCCTTATCAGGCAAGAAGCGATCAGTGATATAACGGTGCGAAAGGGTTGCGGCGGCGACAAGCGCGGAGTCGGAGATCCGAACTCCGTGGTGAAGTTCATACTTTTCCTTGATCCCGCGCAGGATGCTGATCGTATCCTCGACCGTCGGCTCCTCGACAACGATGGGCTGGAAACGACGAGCAAGGGCTGCATCCTTTTCCACATATTTGCGGTATTCATCCAAAGTCGTCGCACCAACGCAGTGCAATTCACCCCGAGCAAGCGCAGGCTTAATAAGGTTGGCCGCATCCATAGCGCCGTCCGTCTTGCCAGCACCTACAAGCGTATGCATTTCGTCAATGAATAGGATAATTTCGCCCGCAGCTGACTCGATTTCCTTGAGGATTGCTTTTAGGCGTTCCTCGAATTCACCGCGATATTTCGCACCCGCGATGAGCGCTCCCATATCCAAAGCGAGCAGCTTTTTATTTCGCAAGCTTTCGGGAACGTCGCCGTTCACAATCCGAAGAGCGAGACCTTCGGCAATCGCGGTTTTACCTACGCCCGGCTCACCGATCAGAACAGGGTTGTTCTTGGTCCGCCGCGAAAGCACCTGCATCGATCGGCGAATTTCTTCGTCTCGACCAATAATTGGGTCGATCTTGCCCTGCTCAGCGGCCTCGGTGAGATCGCGGGCATACTTCTTAAGTGCATCATAGCCATCTTCGGCCGAAGCACTGTCAGCGGTGCGCCCTTTGCGAACATCATTAATTGCAGCATTTAGCCCCTGAGCCGAAACATTCCCAGCCTTCAGGGCATCAGCCGCAGGCGATTTGGTGATAGCGAGAGCCGTCAGGATGCGTTCAACAGGTACAAAGCTATCCCCTGCCTTTTGGGCAAGAGTTTCCGCTTCGGCGAGAACTTTGTTCGTCGCGCCATCTAGATAGACTTGGCCAGCGTCGCCGGTAACTTTTGCGATCTTACTCAAAGCAAGTTCGACCGCATCGGCAACGCGCCTTGCATCGCCACCCGATTTATTGATCAGATTGGTAGCAAGCCCTTGGTCGTCATCCAAGAGAGCCTTGAGCACATGCTCAGGTGTCAGTCGTTGATGATTTTCTCGAATAGCAATTGTTTGAGCCGCCTGAATAAAGCCGCGCGACCGCTCCGTGAACTTCTCTAAGTTCATCGCATTTCTCCTTCTAAAAGCACCCGACTCTGAAACCGCCCGCCTTTGCAGCACAGTTCCTTCGGGCCTTACCTTAAAGATGGTGATCGTGTGTCAGTCTTACAAGCTTTCAAATGCCAAATTCCCGCAGAGATTGCTATGCATCAGTCTATGTAAACCTGTCCTACACAATATCCGTTCTCTCCCTCGAAACTCGGAAAACCCGGGCCTTTTGAGGAGACCAGAAATGGATCAAATGCCAAAAATCAGCGCCAAGGGCCGTAAAATAATTGCAGCATGTGACCGCGCACTGACCGAGGCAGGCTATTACGCGCCTCGCCCAGCTAGCGTCACTCAAGAAGACGCTGCCTGACCATTTTCTTGACATGACATGGCGTGGGACGCATGAGAAGCGCACCCAAAACCGAGAGGATTGCCATGTCTGATGACCGCTTGATCGTAGCCTTAGATGTTCCAAACATTGTTCAGGGCATGGAACTCGCCAATCGCCTAGGCGACAGCGTCAGTTTCTACAAAATTGGGCTCGGCATGCTGACTGGCGGTGGCCTAGCCCTTGCCAACGAACTTAAGCAAGAGCATGGCAAGCGCATTTTCCTCGACATGAAGTTCTTTGATATCGGCGCAACAGTAGAAGCCGCTGTGCGCGGCATTGCGCAATACGATCTCGACTTCTTAACCGTTCATGGAGATCCGCACGTCGTTCGCGCGGCGAAAGAAGGCGCTGCCGGTAGCAACCTTAAAATCCTTGCTGTTACAATCCTCACTTCGCTCGACCGCAACGATCTTGATGCGTCCTGCTATAAAGATGGGGACGTTGCCGACCTTGTTTTGGAACGCGCTGGTAAAGCGATGAACGCGGGCGCCGACGGCGTTATTGCGTCACCCCAAGAAGCTGCACTTATCCGTGCGCTTCCTGAAGCAGCTGGAAAGCTGATCGTCACACCTGGCGTTCGTCCCGCTGGCGCTGATCTTGGCGACCAAAAACGAGTGATGACCCCCGCAGACGCGATCCGCGCCGGTGTAGATCACATGGTCGTCGGACGCCCCATCCACAAAGCAGCTGATCCTGCTCAGGCGGCGCGCGCGATCATTGACGAGATTCGCAACGCCTAACCTCAAAGAGAAAGTTCCACGTTTAACAGCTAGACGTGGAACTAAACTTGCAGACGGACGTTCTACATCCAACGCCACAGTGCGAAAGGACGAACGTGATGCAAACGATCAAAATGAGAACGGTTCGATATAATGCGCAAGCAGGCGCATTCGAAGCTCGTGTTGATATCGAGCGAGGCGACCGAACCTACCGCTACCCATGCCAGCTGGTCATGCCGATCGATTCAGAAATCGATGCGGTCAGACTTGGTCTGATGCGACAAGCCCTCCGCGTGTCCGACTCTTTCGAAGAACGCAAAGAACGGCCTCGCTGCCTAATTTAACCTACATTCCCTGCGGCTACACCTTCCATCTGTCCCGATGAAGTCCCTCTTGGGTGTAACCGTTAACTGCCCGATGGAGCTCCAACACCATCGGGCATTTTTTATTCGTTGATATCACGATCCCAAATTTTCACTTGCCCTGCGCGCAGCCCGAAAATCTTACGCATCACCAAATAGGCGGCAAGCGAAGCAAGCGCAAAAATGACGATCAGCCATTGAACTGAAAGTTGTGTAACACCGACCGACAAAAGCGCCCCTGTCGCCGCAGCGCCAAACGCGAAACCGAGAAAGATGTATCCCGGTAAAATCACTTCTAGAATACCGAGGCCAACCGCAGCAGAAAGCCACGGCCACCATTCATACCAAAGCGCATTATCCATTACTTTCCACCCTTAAGCATCTTGAATGCATTCCCGAAAGCTTCGACTGCATCAGCAGGAAGGACGATCGTCTGTTTTCCTTCACCCTGTCCTAGCTTTGAAAGGGCTTCGACCTGTTTCAACGCCACTTGATACTGCGCCGCCTCCAGACCATTCTTTGCAATCGCCTCGGCTACAACGCCAGTTGCGTAAGCCTCTGCGTCAGCCTGAACTCGCCGAGCTTCAGCCTGTTTTTGAGCGGCATAAAGCTCACCTTCTGCCTGAAGTTCAACAGCGCGCTTACGACCTTCTGCCTCTGTTACCTGAGCACGGCGCGCGCGCTCGGCGTTAAGCTGCTGCAACATCGCGGCACGCGTCGCGGCATCCAGATTCACATCAAGAATTTCAGCACGAGTTACTTCGATACCCCAATCATCTACCTGATCAGCTAGTTGATTGCGGATCGCATTGATAAGGGTCGCACGGTTTGACTGAACCTGATCAAGTTCCATCTGGCCGATCTCAGATCGCACAATACCTGCGACAGTCGTCAAAATCGCGGCATCCACATCGCGGATACGATAGACCGTCTTTTCAGGCTCGGTGATCCGGTAAAAAACGCTTGTATCGACCTGCACCAAAACGTTGTCGCTCGTGATCGCGTCCTGAGTGTTTGTCGGGAGCTGCCGTTCAAGAATCGAAATACGGTGCGCAACACGATCAAGGAACGGAACAATAAGATTTATTCCCGGCCCAAGTACCGCATGTAAGCGGCCAAAACGCTCGATCACGAACTTTTCCGACTGCGGCACGATACGCACCCCGAGGAAAATACAAACGATAATAAAAATCGCGATCAGCAACAAAACAAGGTTGCCACCGATAAATTGTTCAAGAGACATACTAATTCCTCCAAGACCTACACAATTATATGGAGAACTCTCATCGCGCTTACAAGTTTTGTAGCCCCTGCTGCCCGAGATAGAGCTAAACGCAATTGTTGCTTTAAGCGGCACCAGCTACACAGTTCCCATGCCTTCAATGTGTCGCGAGTGTTTCAAAACTTTTGACGAAGGGGCACGGTGTCCAAGCTGCCGAAGCCCTCGCAAAATCGCGCACCCAGAGCTTTTTTCCCTGACTATCGCCCACATGGACTGTGACGCATTTTATGCCAGTGTCGAAAAGCGAGATAACCCAGAACTACGCGACAAGCCCGTTATCATAGGTGGCGGTAAACGCGGCGTTGTTTCGACCGCGTGCTACCTCGCTAGGGTTAAGGGCGTCAGATCCGCCATGCCGATGTTTCAGGCTCTCAAACTATGCCCAGAAGCCGTCGTCGTAAGGCCTAGGATGGAAGCCTATGTCGAAGCTTCAAGGCAAGTGCGGCAATTGATGGATGAACTTTCGCCCATAATCGAGCCGCTTTCGCTTGATGAGGCCTTTATCGACCTCACCGGCACAGAAAGGCTCCATGGAGCGCCACCCGCAGTGATGCTCGCCCGTTTAACCAAGCGCATGAAGGACGAGCTTGGGGTGACGGGGTCTATTGGATTGAGCCACAACAAATTCTTGGCAAAACTCGCCTCTGATTTGGACAAGCCGCGCGGGTTTGCTGTCATCGGAGCCGCTGAAACAGAGATGTTTCTCGGACCAAAGCCCGTCCGTCTCATTTGGGGGATCGGTCCTGCCGCCCAAGAGAGCCTCGAAAAAGTTGGCATTCGAACATTCAACGATTTGCGCCGTTGGGATGTCGAGGAACTCACCTCGCGTTTTGGATCCATGGGTGAACGCCTTTGGCACCTTGCTCGCGGACAGGACAAACGGCGCGTTTCACCAAATGCTCCTGTGAAGGGCATTTCAAAAGAGACTACATTTTTCGAAGACACCGCGAACATTGATATCCTCGACGGTCATATCTGGCGATTGTCGGAACAGGTGAGTGATCGTGCGAAAGCCAAAGGAAAAGCAGGCAGGGTCGTCACACTGAAGGTCAAGCAATCAGATCACAAAAGCCTCACGAGAAGGCTAAGCCTTCACCAACCGACACAGCTCGCTGATGTCATCTATCGAACTACAAGAGCGCTCTATGATCAGGTCAGCGACAAGGGCCCTTTTAGGTTGATCGGGGTTGGTATCAGTGACCTTGTTGCAGAAGACGAAGCCGACCGTGAAGGTGACCTACTTGACCCGAACGCCAATAAACGAGCACGCGCAGAACGCGCTGCCGATCAGATTCGAGCAAAGTTCGGGAAAGACGCAATTAAGAAGGGACGGGCTTTTCGCTGATCACTCGGCCGCAAGTCGATCATTCCGCCTTCCTATCGCAATGATGTCGTGTAAAGCGTCTGTGATCAGATCGCGGACAATATCAAATTGCGCATTCGGTTCGATCCTCTGCTCATCCATATAAAGCGCACGGTTGATCTCGATTTGTATTGCATGTCGGCCAATTGAAGGTCGTCCATAATGTTGCGCAATGTATGCCCCTGCGAATGGAACGTTTCGTAGGACCTTAAAACCACGTCCGGAAAAAGCCCGTGTAACGTCCTCACTGATATCTTCTCGGCATGAAGCACCAAACCGATCTCCCAAAACGATATCGGGTCGACCTCCATCGAGGTTCACCGTCTCGAGCGCTTCATGTGGCATCGAGTGGCAATCGACGAGAATCGCCTCACCGAACTCCCGCGCTGTAGCGTCAATGAGCGCCTGCAAGCCATCATGATAGGGGTGCCAGTAAGTCGCGATCCGCGAATAAGCAGCCTCAAGCGATATTTTACCGCGATAGATGTGCCTACCATTCGCTACGACACGTGGGATCACGCCAAGACCACTCACCACCCTAGGGTTGGTTGTTTTCCGCGACAGTCCCTCAATCAAACTAGGATCAAGCTCATCGGCCGAGCGATTAAGATCGATGAAGGCTCTCGAAGCTTTTGCTAAGAACAAAGGGGCCCCAAGTTCAGGCGCTGCCGAATAGAGTTGATCGACAAATGCATCTTCGGAAGAGCGAATCTGATGTTCGTCAAGGACTGAGCTTTGAACAAAGCCGTCGGGCATATCTCTTCCGCTGTGCGGAGAGGCGAAAACTACGCTCCCGACTTGGACCTTTGGCCGCTTTATTTCAAAGGATTTATGATGCATCGTCGCTCCTACTGAAATAAAGATAGACCATTATTAAAGAATACCAAAACCCCTCTTGATCCCCCCCGCGAGTCCTTTTATAGAGCGCCACACCTGACGCGAACGACTGCGTCCTTGATCCTCGGAACAAGGTAAAACAGGCAAGGGCGGTTAGCTCAGCGGTAGAGCACTACGTTGACATCGTAGTGGCCACTGGTTCGATCCCAGTACCGCCCACCATGAATTCGTCGGGTCTTCGGACCTTAACTGCAACTTAGGCGCCAATCGCCGCGCCGCGAAAAGGAGAAGGCCTATGAAGGTTCGTAACTCGCTCCGCTCGCTCAAGCAGCGCCACCGCGATTGCCGCATCGTGCGCCGCAAGGGCCGCGTCTATGTTATCAACAAGACGCAGCGCCGCTTCAAAGCTCGTCAGGGCTAATAAGCGCGCCATATGGCAGTATGAAAAAGGTCGCTTCGAAAGAAGCGGCCTTTTTTCATTCAAGCGTAGTCTTTTGACGGCCTACTCGCTAGCATTCCCTCATCAAGTATGAGGATGACCAAAATGTTTAAGCCGCACAAATCCGCTTTATTCCTTTCCACTGCACTTTGTTTGGGTGCCCATACACTCATGGCAGAGGAAATTTGCGCGGGTCTTGGGGAAGGCACAATTTGGCTTGGAGGCGGCGCACAAAGCTCTGATCTCGCTATCTCTAGCAATTATCTCGAACAGATGGCGTTGGTTCTCGGGTCAACCCAATACGTTGGAGCCTTCTCGCTTGGCGAAACAACTGATCTTCGCATCGAGGCGGCCGGACGCGGCAACGGTGATCCGGTCATTGATCTATTTGATGCATCGGGACAGCTATTGGCCACTGACGATGACTCTGGCGGGGGTGCGGATTCGCGGATTGAGACCCAACTAGAAGCTGGAACCTATTGCGTCGCACTTCGCAGTTTCGAAGACGCGCCTATGACGGCATTCGTTCGAGCCAGCCGCCTTGAGCAAGAAGCTCTGACAGAGGGTTATTATGTCGGGGATGATGGCGAAGACTACAACTATGATGACGCCTGTATCGCGGGAAGCACAGCGCTGGAAATTAGTATTGGCGAAAAAGCCTCCAACACGGTTTCCGAAGTTCCTGCTTATCGCTTTACTCTATCCGAACCGCTCGCGCTGAGCATCACCGCCGACAACGAAGACGCTGACCCGCTGATCACGCTTTACTCTGGTGATGGTACATACATCGAAGAAAACGATGACACTGACGGTCTCAACCCGCGTCTATCGCTCGTAGAACCGCTGGCACCGGGCGATTACTGTCTCTCGGTTCGTGCACTTAATGACGAATACCTTCCCGTCGAGGTTCTCGTCTCCGAATACGATCCGGCAGCGGCAGCTCTCGCTGCGATCAATAACGGTGAAATGGCTCCGCCGATGGATGGGAGTTATCCCATGCAAGACATCGGCCTTGTCGCAACACGAAAGATCACGGACCTAACCCTTGGCTATAGCTTCAGTTGGATCAAGTTTGACGTAGCTCAACCAGGCCTAATCGTCGTTGAGGCGATCGGAATTAGCTCAGGGGCAGATCCTGAACTGGTCGTCTTTGATGATCTCGGCCGTGAAATCGGTCGCAACGACGATTATGGCTCCGCACTGGATTCTTTTTTGGCGTTCCGAGTGAATGCAGGCAGCTATCTCGCCGCAATTGGCAACGTCGATGAGACGCCTGATTCACGCATAAGGGTACTCGTTGAGAACTACATGCCCGCTAAGTAAGGTCTTGTGAGGTGGGCGTCAGCGCCCACCGATTCCCGTAAAGTCAGCAAGCAAACGCACCAACGTTATGTCGTTTACATAGCCCGACTCGGGAAGACCGCGTGCCTGCTGATATCGACGGATCGCGCGGCGGCTCTCGTCGTCGATCGTTCCGTCCACTTGCCCAGGCTCCAGGCCAAGTTGCTCCAAGCGCGCTTCGATCAATCGAAGGGTGATGGCGTTCAGACCAAGCGCTTGCTCTGAAGACAGATACTGCGACTCTGCTTGATCCGCACGCGTAAGGTCTGCGATTCTGGCCTGCGCTTCAGCAACAAAAACACCTTCCGGATAAGCACTTAGATATTCTTGATAGCTCGCAACCGTATCTGCGGCGCTCACACGTTCCCATAATGCGCGGTCTTCCACTTCGGCCTGAGCACGCTTAGCTTCCTCGATCTCAGAGAGTCGATCCCTTGCGACTTGCGAAAAAATTCCATCAGGAAACTTGTCGAGATATGCGCGATAGCCTGCTTCGTGCGCCTTCGCACCGGTTTCTTCCCAATAAGTACGATCCAGTCGCGCCTGCTCTTGGCGCTTGCGTTCTGCTTCTGCCTCAAGTTCGGCAGCACGGCGCGAGGCTTGCGCATCAAGGCGGTTAATCTGCTCGGTGGTGAGATAAGACGTCTGAGCATAACCATTGACTTGCTGCCAATTTGTCACCGCACCACGGGTTCCCGGGCCAAATATTCCATCAATACCGCGGGTATTGTAGTCAAGAATTGTAAGGTCACGTTGAATCTCACGACGTTGATTTCGAGACAAGGCGAGCGCTTCTTCGGCGAGACGTGCACCACGATTTGGTTCTGACAAAATCGCCGCGATTGCAGCGTCGGCCTCTTTGCGATGAGCGCCCTGAGGATAGCGACGAATATAATTCCGATAAGAATCCACAGTATCAAGCGCGACTGCTCCTTCCCAAAGTGCAGTTTCACCCGCTGCGTCATAGGTCTCGGTTGTCGTGGCTGTGGTCGGCATCATTACCCAGGGTTTGGGCAAAAACCCTTCTACTTTTATGGATTTATTCGCAGCGAGCGCAGCCTGTAGGTCGCGCGCAGGCATCGCCACTTCGGATCGCACCAGATTCGAAATATCACGCACCGAACCGATTGCGACCGTTACACCCTGCGGAACGTCGAGCGAACCAACACCGTTTCGAAGCCAATCGTCAAAGTTTGATCCATCCAACTGTTCCGCACCGATCAAAAGAAACGCAGAACCTGGCTTTTCAGCAAGCACCGCAAGAAGGCTTTCTACGGAAACTCCTCTGTTCCCTGCGTTCAAGACACCCACATTTTCGGCATCTGATGTAAGCAACCAAGTCCTTGACCCGTCGGTCGCAAAGCGTCCGGTAAGACCGACCACCAAACGGTCGGAATCCGCGACGAGAGGCGCAAAGTCGGCCAACTTTTCGATAACTTCATCTCGATCACCGTTGCGCAGTGAAACAACATCAAACCCGAGATCTTCAAACGCTGAAACGGAACTAAGGATCTCTGCCCCACGCGAGACGCGACCCAGCCGATCATAGCTATCATTGCCGAGCAAGAGAGCAGCATCCTCAGCGGCGACGGAGCCAGCGAGAACAGTCGCAAGAGCAGAACTAATCAAAAAGCGGCGCATCTAAATCTCCTCAGGAGTCAAAATCTCAACTCTACCAATTTCAGAACCTAACGCCCGAAAGTACGGTTTAGTTGCTTTGAGACTAGGGATTGAGGTGAAGCTATCCAATAACAACTCTGCATCTCATTGCGTTTATTCGTTCTCACGCCTAGGAATTCGATGACTTAAAGAGGATCATCAATGGGCACGGTCACACTCATTCGCCACGGACAAGCAAACTCTAGTGCGAACAACGAAGAGGACTATGATCGGCTTTCGGAACTCGGTCACACGCAGGCTAAGTGGCTGGGTGATTGGTTCAAAGAACAGTCAGAGATATTCGATGTCGTTCTTTCGGGCAGTTTACGGCGCCACAAAGAAACGGCGTTGGGGCTCGGGTATGCCGACCCTCAAATAGATCCGCGTTTGAATGAGATGGACTACTTTAATCTCGGTCGCGCCATGGAAGAGAATTTTGGAATCCCGATGCCCAAGTCCGATGGATTTGCCGAGCATCTTCCCAAAGTAATGGAAGCATGGCACCGCGCGGAAATAAGGGGAAATGAAACATTCAAGACCTTTGAAGATCGCGTTGTGAACGTGCTTCAAGAGGCGATTCAGCCAGGACGTCATGTGCTTTGCATAACTTCGGGGGGCGTGATTTCAATGATCCTTCGCCACCTGCTGGACTTAGACCCCAAAAAAATGGCCCATATTGCGCTGCCGATTTTCAACACTTCGGTCCACCGTGTTCACGTTTCCACAGTTGGTCCTTTGCTCGCCGGCTATAATGCGGTGCCACACCTAGAGGCAGCTGAACGATCGTATGCGCTGACCCATTTCTAGCCTGAGCGATAGAGGTCATCTTCAACCTCAGAGCTGTCAATACCCAGCGCCTCTAGGCCCGCTTCAAGGTGATCTGCCAAATGCGGCGATCCTTTCAAATAGTCTTCAGTCGGAGAACTCGCGCTAGCTGATGCCGTTTGAACAGCTTCGTCCCATTCTTCGACCTCGAAACTTCCACGACCGACCCAGAACAGCGCCACAAGTTCGGCTTGTTCTTCTTCGGTCAGCCTTTGAATAAAAGCATCGAATTCTGCTTCGCCTCGATCGCTTTCTCGGGCCAAAATTATGATCTTGGCGACTTTATTAGGAGCAATTTGCATGGTCATTCCCTCACTTCCATCAGGAAAAGAGGTTCATGCAGGATTATGCTCCGCGCATTGATCCAAAACAAACCGTCCTAGAAGAGGCGGTAATAGAGCCAATCGGGTAGAAACTGTGACCCACGGAAAAACCAGCTAAAGAGTCGCGGAAAGCTGACCTTGAATTTATCGCTCTGCATATGCTTGAACATCATTTTTGCAGCCTCTTCGGGCGTCATAATGAACGGCATTTTAAAGTCGTTTTTTTCGGTCAGTCGCGTCTTGATAAACCCAGGATTTGCAACTTGGACCTTGATTGGGCCTCTCCCAAGATCGGCTCTCATCGACTCGGCCAAATACATCACAGCAGCCTTGGAAGCGCCGTACCCTATTGCGCCTGGCAACCCCCGAAAGCCCGAGAGTGAGCCCGTTAGAACAATATGGCCATGGCCTTGGGAAACCATCTGTGGCAGCACCGCGCCAACCACACGGCTAGCACCAAGATAGTTGATTTCAGCCATCTGTTCGGCTTGTTCGCTATTCCATTCCTGCGCCTTCATTGGCCAATAGACACCAGCGAGATAGACAACCCCATCGATGGGACCGATCCCTAAAGCGGCTGCCTCAACGGCTCCTCGATCCGAAACGTCCAACGCAACAGCCTTTGCAGGAGTTGGCAATTCGCGCACAAGCGCTTCTAACCGATCTAGACTTCGGGCTGAAACGATGAGTTCGACACCCGCGGCGCTCATCTCATATGCGAGCGCTCGGCCGAGCCCCTCGCTAGCGCCAACCAACCAATACCTTTTACCATTCAATGAAATCATTTCGGAAAACTCACTCAATGTGATTTGGAAGCCGCCACAACAAAAAGAGTGACAAGAGCTTTAAGAGCGACGGAACACCCGCGTAGAGAGCCCCAAGAAGAACGACGCTCGCCTCATTCTGTTCCACTTGGCCCACCTCGAATCCGTTGAATTCCAGAAGTGGGAGGAGCGCGACTGCTGCAAAAGCCAAAGCGAATTTGTTCACAAATGACCAGAGACCAAAACCTTGCCCACCGTTAGGAGAAACGATTTCGAGTCGCTTCGCGAACATCGCGGGTAGCAACGTGATATCTGCACCAGTCGCTGCTCCTGAGACGATGCAAATCACTACAAAAAGTGACTGATCACCATTTCCTAAAGTAAGTGCGAAGCTAAACGATATGATTGCCAAACCCATCGCCGCCGCGAGTGCAAGCCGCTCGCCGATTCTACGAGCAATGGCACTCCAGAACGAGGATGAAACCGCGGCAGACAGGAAGAACAGCACCAATAGCGGTCCTTCCCAACCGGGAGCAGCGAGACGCGATTCTACAAAGAAAAGAAAGAGCGTCGAAGTGATAGCAAGCGGCGCTCCATTCACCAATGCCAACAAAAGTAGACGGCGGGCAAAGGGATCGGAGACGATAACTTGCCATTGGATAGGTACTTTCGAGTCTGCGTTGGTCCATTCACGGCGCATTCCCCACGCTGCAATCAAAGCAACCAATGAAAAGCTGACTGCAAATGCAGCAAAGGGCGCACCCAAGAACATTCCAAAGATAGTTGGCAAGATCGCTGCAATGCATACTCCGGTCAGCGCCCCTCCCTCGCGCCATGCGGCAAGCCGGAGGTGTCCACCACTCATATTCGAGGCTTTTCGAACGCCGCGAGCATAAAAAGCAATCGTCAAGAAACTGAAGGACGTGAAGAGAAGGGTAGCTGAGAAGAAGAACCAGACCTCGGCGCTGAAAAGCGGTTCGATCGCAAAAAGCAAAAGCATACCCAAGGCAAGACCCAGAACCGCGATCCCGATCGCCAAACGTTGCCCTTTGCGAAGTCTCTCGGCACACCATCCCAGAACTGGATCCTGAATGACGTCCAATATCCGCATAGCAAAAAGCAAAAGGCCAAGCGTCCCAAGGCTGACGCCATAAGTATCGACATAAAACTTTGGTGCGAAAATATAGATTGGGAGTCCTGTTGCGGACAGAACTCCACCAAACAGACCATATGCCCAAAGGCGCTCGCTTGGCTTGCTCATTGACTTATGTCTTGCGCTGGCGGCGTCGGCCTTTGAAGATACTCGGCACCCTTGAACTTCAATTTGAGTGCTTGCCAATAGATCAGCGCAATCACGCGCATTGAACCAAGCGGCCTACGAAGCATCGACAGGAGCGAACCGCCAAATGTTAGCGGCCGGCGTTTCCCCGAAAGCGTCGCAATGAGACCACCCGACTCGCGTTCATATTGGATCAGGATGTTTATGTGGTCTTCGTTAATGTCGAAGTTAAAAGTGTAAGTGCCCTCGACGGGTTGAAACGGCGAGACGTGGAAAATCTTCTCAGCGCTGATCTTGTCTTGGCGTTCGATGGCTGAGCCATCGGTTTTGACACACAAATAGGAATGCCTATCCCCAAACGTATTATTCACCTCGGCGATCACAGCTCGCAGTTCTGTCTTCTCGTTGTAGCAGAGCCAAAAGCTCACTGGATTAAACAGATATCCAAGCGTTCTAGGCTGGGTCAAAAGGAGTATTGGACCGTTGAGGAAGAGCGCATGCTCTTCAAGAACGCCGCGCACCCACTTCGCACCCGTACCTTTCCCAATTTCGCCTCCGTGGTCTCTATCGTTTACCGACAGAAAATTCCCGCGATTGCGCGAAAAGAGGAAAGGCGCGGAAATCGGTTTCTCGGCATCCAAAAGAACGTAGTCGACACCATACCGAAACGAGTTGCGAATAGAGCCTCGCCGCCCGTGAAAGGTTTCCCCTTTTATGTGATCGACTCGGTTCATTCTGCTGCCATCTGCGTGGCGGCGACGCCATTAAGTGCAGTCACCACTTCGACCGCACTTGCGAGACCGTCTTCATGGAAACCATTCCGCATCCATGCACCACAGAACCAAGTGTTGTTCTGACCGTTAAAACGCTTGATTGCCTCCTGAGCCTGCATCGCAGAGGCATCGTAAAGCGGATGCTCGAATACAACTTCATCCCAAATCAATTCTTCACGGATGGTGCGTGTGGTATTGAGGGTAACAAAATAGTCGCGACCCTGAAGCCATGTCTGAAGCGAATTCATCCAGTAGCTAAGATCAATGGGTGCCTCTCCCTTTGAGCGATCTTCTGTGTAAACCCAGCTAGACCAAACCTTGCGGCGCTTCGGCATAAGTCTTTCGTCAGAGTGGAGAAAGACGCGATTGGGCTGATACTTGAAGGAACCAAGTGCCTCTCGCTCGCTCTCGGTTGGATCAGAAAGAAGTCCTAGGGTGACATTCGTATGGGTCGCAAAAATCACCTCGTCGAACACCTCCCATTCGCCACCATGTGATTTGACTTCAACGCCACCCATTGTGCGGCGCACGGCTTTGACGCCAGCACCCAGCCTGACTTCAACTCCTTTACGCGCCATGGCCGAACCTAGACGATGAACATAGTTCTGCGAGCCGCCGTCAACGGTGTACCATTGATGCTGTCCAGACGCCTGAAGAAGCGCATGGTTATCGAAAAATTGCATCATAGAATAAGCTGGGAACTCGAGGATTTTCTCCACAGGCGTCGACCAGATCGCCCCAGAAAAGGGCAAAAGGTAATAGTCGCGGAAGTAATTACCGGTTCCGAGCTTTTCGAGCAGGCCTCCAACCGTAAGCCCCGGCACTTTCGAAGCCTCGAGCGCATTTTTGTTAAAATGCAAGATATCACGAACCATCCGCAAATAGCTTGGTGACAATAGGTGCTTGCGTTGTGCAAATAGCGCATCAAGCGATGCAAGCGCATACTCAATCCGCCCTCCATCAATCGACACGCCAAAGCTCATGTTGGACGGTCTGACTGGAACGTTAAGTTCATCAAACAGCGCGGTTAGATGCGGGTAATTCGCATAGTTAAAAACGATAAATCCCGTATCCACAGCATCTTCGCCATTCGGTCCCGCCATTTTTGTGCGAGCGTGGCCGCCAAGCCTTTTCTCCGATTCAAACAGAACGACGCGGTGATCATTCGCCAGCATGTGCGCCGCTCCCATCCCCGAAATACCGCCGCCGATCACAGCAATAGACTTGGGTCCAGCAAAATTCGTCTCGAGTGGCATAGCGGTACTTTCTATTAGAAATTTCAGAAGTCTACGTTCCGCGACCCCATCTGGATTTGTTTTGAAGAATTTTTGATCCAACCGCTCCCATGTGTCGTATCTCGACTATGTTTACTGACACAGATCTCGCCACAAAAACGGATGCATCTTTGACGCTCCCCGCATATGCTGGGAAAGTAAAGCCGCGTGCACCCATTGCGAAGAAGGCGTCAGTGACCAAGTCAGCCGTGACCACAATTGATTGGTCTAAGGATTTGATCGCAGTTCGCGATCACAAAGACCAAGCCGCATTTGCACGGGTCTTTTCGCATTTCGCGCCGCGAGTAAAAGGTTTTCTGATCCGATCTGGCGCGAGTGCCGAAATGGCAGAAGATTGCGCTCAAGACGTCATGGCAACGATCTGGCGCAAGGCGCATCTTTTCGATCCAACCAAAGCAAGTCCCTCGACTTGGATATTTACGATCGCGCGAAATCGTCAGATTGACCTGATCCGCAAAGCCCGCCGACCAGAACCAGAAGAATTAGATTGGGGACCAGAAGCAGAAACAGACGCGGGCGATGCCCTCGCTTTGCAAGAGGAAACTATCCGCCTTGGCAAGGCGCTGGCAGAACTCCCGGAAAAGCAGCGTGATCTAATCCAACGCGCCTACTTCGGTGATCTCTCACACAACGAAATTGCAGAAGAGACTGGCCTACCCTTGGGCACCATCAAATCTAGAATTCGATTGGCGCTGGACCGCTTGCGCCACACTATGAAGTAAAGTGACAACCATATGAGCACGATCAAACATCATCTCACCGACTCCCTTCTCATGGGCTACAGCGCAGGGTCGCTTCCCGAAGCTTTCAGCCTACTCGTAGCGACGCACATCTCGGTCTGCGATGAATGCCGTGCGCGTATGGCCGAGTTTGACGCCCTAGGTGGCGAAGTCATGATGTCAGCCGAACTGGTGGAAATGGGCGCCGAGGCCTTTGAAAAAACACTTGAAGCGTTGATGAATGACAGTGGTGCTCCTGTCGCAGTTCAGCGGAGCGCTGGGATTTTCCCTTCGCCTCTGCGTGAATATGTAGGTGGTGATCTAGATTCTGTTCGCTGGCGCAAAGTCGGCGGGGGCGTACGACAAATGATCCTCAAAACCGACGGAGAGGCCACAGCGCGACTGCTATATATTCCGACAGGGGTCGCAGTCCCTGATCATGGCCACAACGGGACGGAACTCACCTTGGTTCTCCAAGGCGCATTCAGCGATGAGATCGACAGCTTTGGCGTCGGAGACATCGAAGTAACCAACGAAGACATTGAGCACACACCAGTTGCCAAGGGCGACATTGATTGCATTTGCCTCGCCGCTACGGATGCCCCACTTCGATTTTCGGGGATCATTCCACGACTAGCGCAGCCATTCCTTAGAATTTAATCGGGACTGGTTAGGGGAACCACCTGAGGCGAGGCATCAGGAGCCAGTTCTTCAAAATCAAAATTATCGAGTCGCTTTGCGCGTCTACCTGCTTTGTCCGCGCTAATCTTGATGTCAGCAAGGTCTTTTGCGGCTTGTCCGAAATGGCGATCAAGGTTTTCGACCCGTGTGCCGAGACGATCAACATCGGTATAGAGCAATGCAAGCTCTTTTCGGATTGCCCCTGCCTGCTCTCGCATCCGCGCATCTTTTAAAATTGCGCGCATTGTGTTCAGCGTCGCCATACAGGTCGTCGGAGAGACGATCCAAACTCGAGCGGCAAAACCCTCTCTTACGACCTCTGGAAAGTTAGCGTGGAGTTCAGCGTATACCGCCTCGGAAGGGAGGAACATGATCGCCCCATCAGCCGTTTCGCCTTCGATTATATACTTCTCGGAGATAGCCCGAATATGTGTCCGTACCGCAGTTCGCATAAAGCGCGCGGCCTCATTTAGTTCATAGTCGGACTTGGCACCGCGCAGCTTTTCATAGGCCTCGAGCGGGAACTTGGAATCGATCACGATAGGACCCGGCGGGTTTGGAAGCCGAATGATGCAGTCCGCTCGTTTTCCATTCGAAAGCGTATACTGAAGCGCATAGCTATCGTTCGGCAAAGCCTTGGAAACGATGTCGGTGAGCTGGATTTCTCCAAACGCCCCTCGCGTCTGTTTGTTCGCAAGGATGTCTTGCAGTGAAAGGACATCGCCAGAAAGTTTAGTAATATTCTCTTGCGCTTTATCGATTGTTTTCAGACGTAGCTGTAATTCTCCAAGGCTCTGAGCGGTCGCATGTGCAGACTTATTCAGGTTGGTGTTCATTACCTCACTGACATTCTGAAGTCGCTGTTCCATCAGTTGAAGAGTTTTCGCCTGCTGCTGGGCTTGGGCCTCTGAAACAGAGTTCAAACCGCCAAAAAGCTGCTGCTGACCATCTGAGAGCATCTGTACACGTTGGTTCATAGCCCCCATCTGGCTCGCAAGGATTTCACTGACGACAGAAGCGCGACCAACGCGGCGCACGGCAACAAACAGCAAAACAACTACAATCAGAGCAAGAATGATCGCGGTAAATGCGATCAGGACGATGGGGTCCGAAAAAGAATATGATGTCTCGCCAAACGTAATCATGTGCGTCCAAACAATCGTTCAATATCAATGAGACGGAGCTCGACATAGGTGGGGCGTCCGTGGTTGCACTGCCCTGAATGCGGCGTTGCCTCCATTTCACGCAGAAGCGCATTCATTTCTTCCGCGCGCATCACTCGACCCGACCTGATAGAACCATGGCATGCGACCCGTGAAAGAATAGCTTCAATCCGCGACTGAAGACTTGTTGAATCACCAAGGTCTTCGAGTTCGTCTAGAATATCGCGGATCATAGCCTTAGAATTGACTTCGCCGAGGATCGCAGGGGTTTCGCGCACGGCGATTGCACCGCCACCAAAAGGTTCTACAACCAACCCAAATCGCGCAAGCTCTTCGGACACTTCAACAATCGCACGTGCTTCGTCATCCGCAAGCTCAACGATATCTGGAATCAGAAGCGCCTGAGACGCGACCCCGTTCTCAGCCATCTGCTTTTTGAGTTTTTCATAGACCAAGCGTTCATGCGCGGCATGTTGATCAACGATCACAATGCCGTTCTCGGTCTGAGCGATGATGTAATTCTCGTGAACTTGTGCACGTGCCGCTCCAAGTGGGAGGGCTTCAACTTCGGGTTTTGGCTCAACGATTGGCTCAAACCTCGCCGAAGGCTGGCCCATTTCGGCGAATCCCGGCTGCGGAGCCAAGGGCGCTTGGACTTGATAGCTCATTGAGCGAGCCGCAAAATTGGGCCGCTCCATCTGATAAATCCGGTTATCAGGACTTTGTGATCTGCTTTCTGGTCGCATCGCGACCAAGGTCGCATCCGCAACAGTAGTTGATGCCCGATGCCCCGCCCCAGCTAATGCATGACGCAGTCCACTTACGATCAAACCCCGTACAATTGCTGGATCGCGAAAACGAACCTCGGATTTTGCGGGATGCACATTCACATCAACAAGCGTTGGATCACACTCAACAAAGAGTGCCACAGCAGGATGACGATCTTTGCTCAGAAAATCCATGTACGCCCCACGGAGCGCGCCAAGGAGCAACTTGTCCTTAACGGGACGACCGTTAACGAACAGGAATTGAGCGACAGCTGTCCCGCGCGAGTAAGTTGGAAGCGCGGCATAACCGGTCAAATGAAAGCCATTGCGCTCCGCATTAATAAGCAGCGAGTTGTCAGCAAATTCGCGCCCCAGAACCGTCGAAAGGCGACCGTGCAGCGCATCAAACAAGTCGCCCGTCTGAGCATCAGCGCGGAACACTTCACGATCAGCGCCATTGCTTGCGTCACGCAGAACAAACGTGACGAACGGTTCAGCCATCGCGAGGCGCTTTATGACGTCACTCACAGCTTGCGCCTCGGCGCGATCAGTCCGAAGGAATTTTAGTCGAGCGGGCGTCGCAAAGAACAGATCTCTAAGCTCGACGACAGTGCCAGCGCTGAGAGCAGCAGGTTTCACAGGCTCCATTCGCCCACCTGAAACCGAAATCATAGCAGCATCTTCGCCATCGACACGGCTCGTAATCGTTAGGCGCCCGACCGCACCAAGTGACGGGAGCGCTTCGCCTCGAAATCCAAAAGAATTGATGTTGAGAAGATCCGAGCCGTCGATCTTTGAAGTCGCGTGACGCGACATCGCCAAAGGCAGCTGATCCGCTGAAATACCACAGCCATCATCTGTGACACGGATCAACGACTTGCCACCATCCGCAATCACAACTTCAATACGCCGTGCTCCAGCATCAATTGAATTCTCGACGAGTTCCTTCACCGCCGAAGCGGGGCGCTCAACAACTTCACCAGCGGCAATACGGTTGATCGCAGCGTCATCAAGCTGACGAATTACCGGACGCATAACAGGTATATTGGGGTTAACACTGGCCATGCCACAACAAGTAGCATAGCCAGCATCGATTCACGAGGGCTTATTGCGTTGATTCAAGCCCGACAGGCCTACCGACTACGGTGAAATGCAAGGCTTCAGGATCAAGCAAATAGGCAGCTACCCTATTGATGTCCTCAAGTGTCACCGCATTGATATAGTCGTTTCGATTAACGACATAGCTAGGCTCTAGACCCTGCACTTGCATCCCAATCATGATGCTAGAAATTTCGGCGTTGCCGTCAAAGCGGAGCGGATATTCGCCCGTCAAATAGGTTTTCGCCTCATCAAGTTGTTCCTGCGTGACCCCATCCTTCGCGATCCGCGCCCACTCGGCTTTGATCACGTCGATGGCTTCTGCAATGCGCTCATTCGCTGAAGCGACGGACCCAATAAGCATCTCGGCATGATCCTTCGCCACCAAGTAAGTGTAGACACCATAGGTAAGTCCACGCTTTTCGCGAACTTCGTCCATCAAGACGCTCTGACGACCACTGCCTCCTAGAATGCTGTTAAGGATGAACGCAGCGAAGAAGTCATCATCCTCGCGCTTCATGCCTTTGTGTCCGAACAAAGCGACAGCTTGAGGCGTATCATAGTCGATCACGTTCACACCGCCTGGCAGCGCGAAATCAACATCTCCAATCAGGTCTGGCCCTTCGGTTGGAAGATTGCCGAGGATTTGGTCAACAAGCACAACCGCAACTTCAGGCGTAATATCACCGACAATACTTACTTTGGCGCGCGTCTGAACAAGCGCGTTCTGGTGCGCCAAAACTATATCGTCTCGCGTGAGAGCGTTCACACTCTCAATAGTTCCGCTTTGATCTGAACCATAGGGATGGCTGCCGAATGCTGCGCTATAGAACCAGTCGCCGGCAATCCGATTTGGGTTCTTTGCATCGCTCCCGATACCGGCAATCACCTGCCCCTTTACCCTGTCAATTGCGTCCTGATCAAAGCGCGGATTGGTGAGAGCAAGCGTTAGGAGAGCGACTGCTTCATCTCGATTTTCGGTGAGAAACTTAGCCGAAACGGACGCACCGTCGTCATAAGCGCTAAACGAAAAGCTCGCGGCAAGACCCTCAAGAGCAGCCTGAAACGCGCGGGCGTCGAGTTCGCCTGCACCCTCTTCGATCAAGCCCATCATTAGGTTTGTCGCACCTCGCTTGCCTTCGAGGTCGAGGCTGGTGCCTCCGTCAAAATGAATATCGAGCGCAACAAATGGAATCGAATGTTCTTCAACGAGCCATAATCCAATCCCAGTTGGCGTAGTGATTTCTTGAATCTCGATAGCCGCAGACACGATTGAGCCATACAGCGATAAAGTCAGCGCTCCTAAAATGCGGAATAGCTTCATTTCGCGTCCTCCTCACTCGCAACAACCCAGCCGGTGACTGCCTGTCTTTTGTCCAAAACTTGTTTGGCAACGCGTTTAACATCGTCTTTTGTCACAGCCTGAAGCACATTTGGCCAATCTTTCACATCGTCAATCGACAGCCCTTGGGTCAGAGCTTGTCCATAGAGGTTCGCAATTCCCTGAACATTATCAATGGCGTAAACCTCTGATGCACGCAATTGAGTTCGGATCGACTGCATGCGTTCATCTGGAATATCCTCCTCCATGAATTCGGAGATAGCCTGATCCATTGCGGCCTCTGCTTCGCTCAATGTCACGCCGTCGGCGGGGGCGACATAAACAGAAAAAGTCGTTTTATCGAGGCTAAGCCCACTATAACCAGCACCTGAGAATAGCGCGGTATTCGTTTCGAACTGGAGTTTCGTTCCAAGAACCGATGTAAAGGGCGATCCTCCAAGCAATTCCGCCAAATAGACCAGCGCAGCAGCCTCGCCTTGGGAACCGCTGTCTCGTTCAGGGGCCAGATAGCTGCGCGTGACGTATGGCTGTGACACACGCGGATCGACATAGGTTATTCGGCGCTCTGCCTTTTGCGGCGGCTCCGCCGGCCGTATTCTATCTGGGAGATGTTCCTCTGCCGGAATAGGTCCATAATAGGTTTCGGCAAGCCTGCGCACGTCTTCTGGCTCGACATCCCCTGCGACCACTAGGATCGCGTTGTTTGGTGAATAGTAGAGATCATAAAAGCCGAGCGCATCCTCTAGGCTCAACTCCTCCATCTCATGCTTCCAACCTATCACCGGAACACCATAGCGATGGTTCATGAACTGAGCGGCGCTGAACTGCTCGCGGGCAAGAGCGCTGGGGTTATTCTCGGTGCGCTGATTGCGCTCTTCAAGGATGACCTGTCGCTCTGTCTCAATGTCATCTTGCGTGAGGCGGAGGTTGTTCATCCGGTCGGCTTCCATCTCCATCATCAGAGGAAGACGATCAGCGGCAACTCTTTGGAAATACGCGGTGTAGTCGTAATTCGTAAAAGCGTTATCGGAACCGCCATTCGCGGCAACTGTCTCAGAGAGCTCGCCTGACTCCATTTTGTCCGTCGCTTTGAACAGAAGGTGCTCTAGAAAATGTGCGACACCCGACGCCCCAACGGGTTCATCTGCTGAACCGCTTCGATACCAAACCATATGAACGACGACCGGAGCGCGATGGTCCTCTATCACAACGACATCCATGCCATTGTCCAAGGTGTAGCTGGTCACATCCTGAGCCAGAGCCGCCGTAGAGGCTATGGTTAAGAAAGTTGTCAGTAAAGCTAATGGCTTGAACATGCTTTTCCCTCGCTCAGGCTTTTCCAGCAACCTAAGCGAAACTGACACCACATCAAGTGGGTCAACAGGAATGTGAAATCAGTTTGCTGGGGGAGCAGAGGGAACGCGTGCACCAAGGGCGCGAAGACGTTCAAACTCGGCATAAGCATCAAGTGCTTGCGGCGCGTAAGCGCGATAATAGCGATCAGCACCAGAACTGAAGCGTCCGCGGCTCTTGCGGAAACGTTCGTCGTCGGCAGTAAGAATTGCGCGAATGTCCTCGGTCACACCATAGCGGCTTGCCGTTCCAACAAGGGCAGAGTCCGACGCAGGCACGCCCGCAGATGCGGAAACGCGGCCACCGAGCGCTGCAATTGCGTCGGCTTGCGGATCAGCGTCGGTACGATTGGTTCCGCCCGGGGTAGGTTCGGGCAAAAGGCTCAGGTCAGTCGGAAACTCAAGGGTACGGCTTGGCTGGATACTAAATTCATCCGGACCACCGCGCGGATTTCCCAAGTCACGAAGGCCACGGCCACCTGAACATGCCGCCAAAAGCGCCATCATGGTCACTGCAATCGCTGCCTTGCGCATAGAAACCTCCACTTACTTTGGACTTTGTTTACCCAAAGAAGACGCGAACGTCACGTGCTCTTGTTGCTTCGCCTGCGCGAAGGTTTGCCGCCGTTGTCCTTGGTAAAAATAATCAAACCGAAAGCACCCGCAAAAATACCAATATCAGCGACGTTGAAGGCATAGGGATTTTCGATCCCACAGCAGGACATATTTATAAAATCTGCGACCGCGCCATAAAGCAAACGATCGACGATGTTACCAACAGCTCCTCCAACGAGGAGACCCGCAGAGATATAGGTCCACTTGCTGCCGCCTTCTTTGCGAATCCAATAGAGAGCGCCGATCGAGATTGCGACCGCAACCGCGATAAGCACCCAGCGCATATCGAAATCGGAAAAAAGCCCAAAATTGACGCCACGGTTCCACGCCATTCGAAACTCAAGCAAAGGCGGCCAAATCGAAATCCGTCCTTCTTCGACGAGGTTCATGCCGTGCACGACGGCGTATTTGGACACTTGATCCAAAAGGAACACCCAAAAGCCAGTCCAATATGTCAGGCGCATGGGCGCTCCTTTTCGCTTACGCTTAGTGGCGGAAGTGGCGCATGCCGGTAAAGACCATCGCCAGACCTGCTTCGTCAGCAGCTGCGATAACTTCGGCGTCACGCATCGAACCACCCGGCTGGATGACGCAGGTCGCGCCAGCGGCAGCGGCCTCCATCAGACCGTCGGGGAACGGGAAGAACGCGTCCGAGGCGACAGCCGAACCGATGGTCAGCGGCTGCGGCAGGCCAAGGGCTTCGGCCATACGCTCGGCTTTTTTGGCGGCGATCAGGGCCGAGTCAACGCGGCTCATCTGGCCAGCGCCAACGCCGACGGTCGCGCCATCCTTGACGTAGACGATTGCGTTCGACTTGACGTGCTTGCCGACTTTCCATGCGAAAAGCAGGTCAGCCAGTTGTTCGTCGGTCGGGGCCTTCTTGGTCACGACCTTAAGGTCCTCCATACCGATGAAACCCGCGTCCTTGTCCTGCACCAAAATACCGCCAGCGACCTGGCGCACGGTGAACGAGGTGTCCAGCACGTTCGGCAGACCTTCGGTGGTCAGCAGACGCAGGTTTTTCTTTGCGGCGAAAACGGCCTTGGCCTCGTCCGTCGCATCGGGGGCGATAACGACCTCGGTAAAGATCTTGCTGATCTCTTCGGCGGTTTCGCCGTCCAGCGTCTGGTTCAACGCGATGATCCCACCAAAGGCC
>CAYWUN010000027.1:0-27617 GCA_964461315.1 uncultured Aestuarium sp. | reverse complement strand
TTGCGTAAAAAGATCACCGAGCTTGATATCCGCGTGACACGCCGCCGCAAATTGATGTAAAACCGCAACATAACCGTGGCCCCAGAGTCGCACTCTGGTAAGGACCACATAATCGGCGGTTGGGCGTAAAGCCCGCAACAAACAGGGCACTTCTTTGCAGCGGTCCCGTCTGGGTTTGAGATTGAACCGGTTTAGCCGGTGGTCCCGTCAACGACGGGTCCAAAACTTCGCCACCCTAAGCCTTGTGCTTTTGGGGCCAGTTTTGGCTTTTCTTACGTTTGTTGTCCTTGGGCCGCTTGATCTTGGCGTGGCCGAGCCTTCACTGCGTGTGGTCCTTCTTGCTGATCTTGTTTACGTCCTCGTTGTAGCTGCGCTTGTGTTGCAACGGGTCGCTCAGATGGTGTCCGCGCGTCGCAATAAATCGGCAGGCTCGCAGCTTCACCTCAGACTGACGGGTGTTTTCGCACTTCTTGCGCTCATACCGACCGTTCTTGTTGCGGTTTTTGCTGTGCTTTCAATCAACGTTGGCCTTGAAGGCTGGTTCTCGGAGCGTGTGCGAAATGTGGTTTCGTCATCGCTTGACGCCGCACAAGCCTATGAGAACGAACACAAAAGCGAGTTGCAGCGCGATGCCGAAGCACTTGGCGCATATCTCGAGACCCAACGCCAACAGATTTTCTTTATGTCTGATGGTGAGATACGTCAGGCACTCGCAGCTGTCAGCGGCCAGATCGACAGAACATTGACCGAAGCCTTTGTGATTGACGGAACAGGAGAGGTGAAGGCACGTGGGGTAGGCTCTTATGAGTTCGACTATGAACCCCCTTTGCCAGAACAGATTGTTGAATCCCAAAACAAAATCGTTGTGATTGAAGACTGGCCAAATAACGAATTTAGAGCGCTTGTCGCATTGCCAAGCTTTGCCGATCGTTACCTCTATGTAAGTCGCGAAGTCGACGGGGGTATCCTATCGCTCTTGGATGAGACCAAGGAAACCGTAGGTCTCTACGAACAACTCGAGAGCGAGCGCGGCAGGATGCTTTTTGAGTTCGGTCTTTTGTATCTCGGATTTGCGGTAATCCTCATTCTCGCAGCTATTTGGCTTGGCCTTTGGTTCGCCGAGCGACTTTCGCGGCCCATCGGGCGCCTTGTTACTGCATCCGAACGCGTGGGTCGTGGTGACTTTGATGTGCGCGTTGTAGAGGAAGATGGCGACGATGAAATTTCTCAAATTGGTCGTCATTTCAACGAGATGACAGAGCGCCTTAATGTTCAACGCGAAGAGCTCCTGAAAAATACAGCACAAATTGATCGGCGCCGTCGGTTGTTTGACTCGGTTTTGACTTCGATTACCTCTGGCGTTGTTGGCTTGGACCCAGCAGGTCGGGTCACATTTGTAAACCGTTCTGGCCAGCGTTTGCTCGACGTGTCTGAAGGATACGAAGACACAGCGATCAAGGTGGCAGTGCCCGAGTTTGGAAACCTCTATGATACGCTTGTTGAAGGACGCGAAGTCGTTCAGGAACAGGTCAATCTCGTGCGTGGCGGCAAGCAAGAAGCGCTTCTCGTTCGAATGGCGACCCGTCGGAATGAAGATGACGTTCTCGAAGGCTATGTTGTTGCTTTTGATGATGTAACTGACTTGGTGAGCGCCCAGCGAACCGCCGCATGGGGAGATGTTGCGCGACGCATTGCGCATGAAATCAAGAACCCGCTGACACCGATCCAATTGTCCGCGGAACGCATTAAGCGAAAATTCTCCTCCAAGGTTGGCGAGGAGAGCGAAGCGCTTGAACAGATGACAAATGTCATCGTTCGTCAGACGAATGATCTACGTCGTATCGTGGACGAGTTTTCAAAATTCGCGCGTATGCCTGAACCGCAGAAGCTGCATCATGATATTGCAGCTTTGATCCGTGATGCGGTAGCGCTTCAACAAGCTGGACAGCCAAACGTTTCGATTTCGCTCTCGATTGAAGACGAACCCTATTTGGCTGACATTGACGCCACCATGATAGGTCAGGCTCTCATGAACCTGATCAAGAATGCGGGCGAGGCGACCGAGACTTATACCGAAAAGCACCCCGAACATACGAGCTATAAGGGGGCTATTCGGGTATGCCTCAATCGTGAAGGCGAGACGGCGACTCTTACGATTGCGGATAATGGAATTGGGCTTCCCGAGGACCGTGCACGGCTTTTCGAGCCTTATGTAACCACACGCGACAAAGGCACGGGCCTTGGCTTGCCGATTGTCAAGAAAATCATTGAAGAACATAGCGGTAGCTTGCGCCTTGAAGACGCTGAACCGTTTGGGCCAGATGCACATTTTGGCGCCATGGCTATCATAGAAATACCGCTACTCGAAACCGATGCGGACAAGAAAAAAGTATGAGGATGTTATGGGCGATATTCTGATTACCGATGACGAGCGCGATATCCGCGAACTGATTTCGGACATTCTGCGAGACGAAGGATTTGCAACGCGTTTGGCAGGCAATGCGGACGAATGCATGGCCGCAATCGAGAGCGAAGTTCCAGCTTTGATGATCTTGGATATTTGGCTCAAGGACAGCCATATGGATGGGATTGATATCCTTAAAAAGGTCAAGCGCGAGCATCCTCAAGTGCCGATTGTGATCATTTCCGGCCACGGAAATATCGAAATCGCTGTCGCCGCGATCAAACAGGGCGCCTATGACTTTATCGAAAAGCCGTTCAACATTGACCAGCTGCTCGTAGTGATCCGTCGCGCAATGGAGACATCCCGTCTGCGCCGCGAAAACAATGAGCTTAAGAAGAGCGATGGTGGTATTTCGGAGATGATCGGCGACAGCGCCGCGTTCCGTAATCTTAAGGCTCAGCTTGACAAGGTCACAAAGACCAATGGCCGTGTCATGTTTACTGGCTCACCAGGCTGCGGCAAAGAGATTGCTGCGCGTTATGTTCATGCCAATTCTAACCGTTCGTCTTCGCCCTTTGTGCTTGTGTCTTCAGCGTCGGTTGAACCTGACCGGATGGAAGAAGTGCTCTTTGGTCGCGAAAGCCGAGAAAACGGCATCGAAAAAGGTCTACTCGAGGAAGCAAATGGCGGCGTGATCTATTTCGAAGAGATCGCGGATATGCCTCTTGGGACACAGTCCAAGATTTTGCGTGTCTTGGTTGACCAAAAATTCACCCGTGTCGGTGGCAGTGACAAAATCCAAGTTGATCTTCGAGTAATATCGAGCACAAACAAAGATTTGGAGCGTGAAATTGAAGCGGGGCAGTTCCGTCAGGAGCTCTACCATCGTTTGAATGTGGTTCCGATCTCAGTGCCAAGCCTTGAGGAGCGCCGCGAAGATATTCCGCTTTTGGCTGAGTATTTCATTTCTCAGTTCAACAAGTCACAAGGCTTGCCACTCCGAGAGCTTGCCGATGATGCCCGTGCTCTTCTTCAGACCATGATTTGGCCGGGGAACGTCCGCCAGCTTAAGAATGTGGTCGAGCGCGTCTTGATCTTGGGCGACAGCACCGGACCGATTGCGGCCAAGGAACTTCCCCAAAACGAGGAGAAGGCGAGTGATGAGGGGCGTATCGTGCTCTCAAATGCACTGGCTACTCTCCCTCTGCGAGAGGCGCGTGAACTGTTCGAGCGGGAGTATTTACTTACTCAGATCAACCGCTTTGGCGGGAACATCAGCCGTACGGCTTCGTTTGTTGGGATGGAGCGTTCGGCATTGCATCGCAAGCTTAAGTCGTTGAGCGTTGTCACGACGAATAAAGCAGGCGGTCGTGTCGCCTATATTGACGAGGAATGAGGTAGGGCGATTGACGCCCTCCTTCACCCGTGCGACAGATCATAAAGAAGCAGGTTACGAGGACCGGACATGAAGGTCATCATTTGCGGCGCAGGTCAGGTTGGCTGGCAGATTGCGCGACATCTTTCTAGTGAACGCAACGATGTGACGGTGGTTGATAACAACCCCGAACTCATTTTGCGGGCGACTGAAACGCTTGATGTAAATGGCGTGACGGGAAATGCGTCATACCCAGAAGTTCTTGATCGGGCAGGGGCGCGAGATGCGGATATGATCATCGCCGCGACCCACTCTGACGAAGTCAATATGGTCACTTGTCAGGTTGCGCATTCGGTCTTTTCGATTCAGCGTAAGATCGCGCGTCTGCGCTCGCAAGCCTATCTCGATCCGGCTTATTCTGATCTCTACCGCCGAGATCATATGCCGATTGACGTAAAGATCTCGCCCGAGCGAGAGGTTGCCGAGGCCGCTCTTCAGAGGATCAAGTCGCCTGCCGCTTTCGATACCGAGAGCTTTCTAGATGGCAGAGCACATCTATTGGGGATCAAGGTCGATGAAAACTGTCCGGTGGTGAATACACCTCTGAGGCAGCTGACCGATCTTTTCTCCACGCTGCAAGCTATTGTGGTCGGTATTCGCCGCGATGGGACACTTTTTGCGCCGTCGCCTGGCGATCAGATTTTCGAAGGTGACGATTGCTATGTCTTTGCCAAGACGGAAGACATCAACCGGACGCTTGAAATTTTTGGCAAACAAACACGCCGCCAAGAACGCGTAGTCATTATTGGTGGCGGCAACGTAGGTCTCTTTGTCGCCAAAGCACTTGAGAGCCAAGCGGAACGTGTACGCGTCAAGGTGATCGAGCGTGATCGTAAACGGGCGGAGATTGCGGCGGACGCGCTTGAACGAACAATTGTGCTGCACGGTGACGGTCTCAATGCTTCGCTCTTGGATGAAGCAAACGTCGCAAGCGCCGATGTGGTCTTGGCTCTTACAGACGATGACAAGACGAACATGCTTGTGTCGGTAAGGGCAAAACAAATGGGTGCTAAGATGAGCATCTGTTTGACAAACGATCCGACTTTGACCCCGCTCATGGCCCCGTTGGATATCGACGCTTACCTCAATCCTCGGGCGACGACCGTATCTTCGATCCTTCGACATATACGCCATGGTAAAGTGCGCGGCGTCTATTCAATTGGTGATGCCGAAGCAGAAATGATTGAGGCCCAAGTTCTTGGAACCTCGTCTATTTCGGGTGAGCGTATTCGTGACATCCCGTTCCCAGAAGGCGTGCTCGTTGGTGGCGTCCTGAAAGACGGTGTTTTGATCAAGCCCGATGGCTCAACACGCATTGAAGAAGGAGACATCCTTGTTCTCTTCACCATGTCAGCGGATGTGCCGGAAGTAGAGCGCCTGCTCCAAGTCTCGATCGATTTCTTCTAATGTTTGAGCGTATCACAAAGCAGCCTCTCTTTGTGCTCCTTATGGGGGTGGCTGCTCTTTTGATGCTGTTACCATCGCTCCATGCATTATCGCTCGGCAATTTTCGGGTGAGCCGTCCGTTCTTTTACAGCTCGGTCGCGTTCCTCTTCATGACTTCTATGATCGCGATTGCGATGGATGGGAGGGGGTTTGGCCGTCGTCAAGCGCGCAACCAGCTCCTCACTTTGCTTGCGACCTTTGCTGTTTTGCCGATCATGCTTGCTTTGCCATTCTATGAAGCGCAGGGACGGATCAGCTTTCTTGATGCTTGGGTTGAGATGGTGTCTTGCCTGACGACTACGGGTGCCACGCTGTTCGACAATCCTTGGCGCTTGAATGTATCGCTCCATTTGTGGCGCTCGATTGTGGGATGGATGGGCGGTTATTTCATGTGGGTTGCTGCGTTCGCGATCCTAGCGCCAATGAACCTTGGCGGATTTGAAGTGCGCTCGTCAGGCGTTGCAGGGACCGGTCGCAACCTGAGCCAGATATCGCGTATAGCTGACCCCTCGGAGCGCTTTACGCGTTTTGCAATACGGCTTGGACCTATTTACCTTGGAATAACTCTTGCCCTCTGGATCGGATTGTTGATTGCAGGAGATAGAAGCTTTGTTGCGCTCGCTCACGCGATGGCAACGGTGTCCACTTCGGGTATTTCCCCGATTGGCGGGCTCTATTGGTCCCACGGCGGGATCGTGGGCGAGCTTTTTATTTTTGTGATATTTGCCTTCGCAATCTCTCGTCTCACCTTTAGTCGCGGAATGATCGGTGAAGAGCGCAGTCCCTTGCTCGCCGATCCCGAAGTAAAAATGGCTGTTGCTCTTATTACGATGGTTGCTGGCGGGCTCTTCCTTCGTCACTTTATAGGGGTGTTCGAAGACAACAGCGAACCCGCAAGCCTTCTGACCGCGATACACGCGCTCTGGGGCGGGATTTTCACGTCTCTTTCCTTCCTCACCACCACAGGGTTTGAGTCCCGCTATTGGACCGTTACATCGAATTGGTCACATCTGAATACACCAGGGCTGGCACTCATCGGCCTTGCATTAATCGGCGGCGGGATTGCAACAACAGCTGGCGGTGTAAAACTGCTGCGGGTCTATGCGCTGTTTCGCCATTCCGAGCGGGAACTAGAGATGCTTGTTCATCCGTCATCACTTGGCGGGGCAGGGAGTGAAGCGCGCCAAATCCGCAGGTCCGGCGCTTTCGTGGCGTGGATCTTTTTTATGATCTTCGCGCTTTCAATTATCGGAGTTGTGACCGCTCTGGCTCTTACGGGAGTTCAGTTCGAAAACTCGTTGGTTATCGCAGTCTCTGCACTTTCAACCACGGGTCCAATTCTTGATATTGCCGCCGAGGCACCCATTTCGTTGTCGGGTCTGCGAGATATTTCAAAATTTATCGTTGCCTCTGCAATGGTTCTCGGACGTCTAGAAGCCCTTGCTATTATCGCTCTTCTCAATCCTGACTTCTGGAGAAACTGAACGGGAAGGTGGGCACTGCGCCAAAGCTTCGATTTTGGGGCTAGAAACTCCTAGATTCGTTCTACATACTTAGGAGCAAATCAAATTGACCAAAATGGGTCACAAGAACAAAAGGGGCAAAAGCCATGGCGGCTGACAAACAGAACCTTCAGGACGCTTTCCTTAACCACGTCCGCAAAACCAAGGTTCCGGTCACAATCTTTTTAGTCAACGGTGTGAAGCTGCAAGGCGTTATCACTTGGTTTGATAGCTTCTGTGTCCTGCTTCGCCGCGATGGCCAATCTCAGCTTGTTTATAAGAGCGCGATCTCGACCATCATGCCTGCGCAGCCGATCAACCTTTATGATGGCGAAGAGTAATCATGGAAACTGACAGGCCCGCGACGCGGGCCTGGGTGCTCCACCCGGACATTAAAGCCGATCGTGATCGCAGAGCCGCTGGTCCTGCGCTTGAAGAGGCTGTTGCTTTGTCTGCGGCGCTCCCTGAGCTTGAAGTTATCGGCTCTGAAATCGTACCGCTCCCCAAGGTCCAACCTGGCCATCTCTTCGGCACAGGAAAAATTGAAGAACTGAAAAATCGCTTTATAGCGAACGAGATTGATCTCGTCCTCGTAGACGGTCACGTCTCGCCTGTTCAGCAGCGCAATCTAGAAAAAGACTGGGACGTAAAACTACTTGATCGAACTGGCCTGATCCTCGAGATATTTTCGGATCGTGCGAGGACACGTGAAGGTGTGCTTCAAGTAGAGATGGCTGCGCTTTCATATCAGCGAACGCGCCTTGTTCGCGCCTGGACGCACCTTGAAAGGCAAAGAGGCGGGCTTGGGTTCGTTGGCGGGCCTGGTGAAACCCAGATCGAGGCTGACCGCCGCGCAATTGACGATCAGTTGGTTCGTTTGCGCCGACAGTTAGACAAGGTGGTTCGCACCCGTACTTTGCACCGCGCTGCACGAGCCAAGGTCCCATTTCCAATCGTTGCGCTCGTTGGCTATACAAACGCAGGGAAATCGACGCTATTCAACCGACTGACTGGAGCAGATGTCTTTGCCAAAGACATGCTTTTCGCAACGCTTGATCCAACTATGCGGCGGATTCAGCTCCCACAGGGGGAAGAGATTATTCTTTCCGACACGGTGGGCTTTATTTCGGACCTTCCGACCCAACTTGTTGCAGCTTTCCGTGCGACCTTGGAAGAGGTCTTAGACGCCGATCTCATCCTTCATGTGCGCGACATCAGTCACAACCAGACTGAAGAGCAGGCCAAGGATGTGATGGAGATTCTCACCAAGATTGGGGTTTCCGATACCGCGCCGATCCTTGAGGTTTGGAACAAGATTGACCTAATGGACGAAATGTCTCGTGATGCGATGTTGGTTCAGGCTGGGCGCACAGAAGGACTTCACGCAATTTCTGCAATCACGGGCGAAGGGATTGAAGATCTTCTTGCGGCTGTTACGGCAAAACTTCGACCGGATCGGGTGACTGAAACGATCATCGTTCCGTTCAGCGACGGCAAAAAACGCGCTTGGCTGTTCAAGGAGGGCGTGATCGAAACCGAAGATCAGAACGAGGATGGCTTCCACATTAAACTCACATGGAGCCACGTTCAAAAGGCGAAATACGAAAACCTCTAAAGCAAAAGCCCCGCCAGTTAGCGGGGCTTTTGCTTATTCTGGCTGCGCAGGGAGCAGGTGAGTAATGCCGACTGCTGCGGCGCGTGCAAGCGCTGGATCAAGCGACATTGGGATATACTCGCCACGGCGCCACAACTCCCCCTGATCATCATAATAGCGCGACAGCGGATGGCCCGATTGGCCTGTCGATATGACAAAGACAGAGCTATCGGGATCGGCGAAATCATAGACCCCCCGATAGCCAGCGGCATGGACGTTTTGGAAGGGTTGCGCCCCAGTGCCACGGGTCCGACCGCGCATCATCGTATTATCTCCACCAGATGTGGACTGGCGGATATTGACGAACCAGTTGAGCACACGTGTTGTGCCCAGCACGGTGTGATCTTGGGTTGCCATGTGCGCGTCGCCCCAGCGTAGCGATTGCAGGTCGGGGCCATAGGTTTCGGAAATCCATACTATGGCGTCATCAAGTGCTGCTCGCGCTATGTCGGTGCATGTCTCAATCGGTGCGGATTGCACCACGTCGCACCATACGGATGCGCCACTGATGTCGCGATAGACGCGCTCAATGAACAAAGGTTCTATATGGGTGAACTCGTCGGCCAATGGTCCAAGATCGTCGCGGATGAGACGGTCCTGAAGCTCACGCACCCACGCCGCATAAATGAGCGGCTCAGGTTGGTGTTCATTCATCTCGCCATTCCATTCCGCGAGCAGTTCAAGCGCTTCCTGGCGCTTTCGTTCAATCGAACCCTCGGGGGACGCTTCACCCGTATACCAAAGATCGGCACCAATGAGCGGAAGAAGCGCACGCGCAGTAAATGACACGGTATCAAGCTGCGCCTCGATAAAGCTCTCACGGGTGTGCACTTCACGGCTCTGCATCAGGCGTCGCCAGCGGTTGATGCGCTGTGTGTCACCCCAAGCATAGGACACATGATAGGGGAATTCGCGATCGGTCGTCTTGTTGTTGGTATTACCGATGATGCCGCCCTCTGGGTCCACAAAACTCGGGTTCACATCATATGAGAACACGCCTTTCCAACGGTTCTCGGTCAGATATCCGTAGGACGGCATGCGACCTTTGCTCTGATGAGCGGGGTCGCGTTCGGGCATCGCCCCCATCACCTGCATCGCGATATTGTTGCGATCCGCCAACATGAGGTTCATCGCAGGCGCGACATAGTCCTTTGCGGCGTCAATGGCACCTTGGATATTGCGCGACTTCATGATGCCGTATGCGGCTGTTAAAGACTTGTCCTTTGGATCAAGAGCCGTCCAGTTCACCGACGTTACATGCCATGCGGGTCGGATTGTTCCAAGATCATATTGGTCCGCAGGGAGAACGGGACCATTGTCCGTCCAGATCAGGTCAACCGTCAAAGCAGGGGCATCTTTGATCGTGATGATACTTTCACGGCGCTCAAAATCCTTCCATCCATCGGGGGTGCGATACTGGTTCGGATCATCGGGGTTCATCTCTTCGAGATAGACATCTAGATCGTCGACATAGGCGGAGGTAATTCCCCAACCAACATTGGTGCTACGACCACTTAGGATGAAAGGCACTCCTGGGATTGTAGCGCCAATCACTCCACCAGTTTCGATCTCCATTCGGGCCAAATACCAAACCGAAGGTGCGGTGAGCTTTAGATGCGGATCATTCGCAAGAATCGTCGAACCGGTGGCCGAGCGGGTTGGTCCAGCGACAAAGGCATTCGATGCACCAGCAAGTGCAAAGTTCGAAATCGGCGCAAGGGGGTCTTCGGGCTGACGCGTATTGGCTGCGTATTTTGGAACATCCCTGACCAATTCGGCATACTTTGGCAGCGCTGCAATCCCTTCGCCCGGTGCATCGGGGAGAATATCTTGAACCCTTTCATTCGGCAGAAGGAGAGAGGTCCGCGCGCGCATCACCTCTGACGAAATCTGGCCGTTAAGATCAAGCGCCATCAATTTGATGATTGCGATAGAATCCGCGGGCTGCCACGGCGCAATCGGATGGTTAAAGAGCCACATTTCGGGTGCGCCCCGTCCTAATGCGCCTTTGTTCACTTCGGAAAGCCACGCATTGACACCGGCCGAATAGGCCTCGAGTGCAGCAAGAGTTTCGGCGTCCTGCGCGTCGACCGAAGAAACGGCGAGGTTATAGAGATCAAAACGGCGCAGTAGTGTGTCGATCCGAACGGTGCGCTCGCCAAAGAGTTCGGACAAACGGCCCTGAACGGTGCGGCGAAGCAGCGTCATCTGCCAAAGGCGATCCTGTGCATGGGCATATCCCATTCCAAAGAAAACATCTTCGTCACTTGCACCAAAAATATGTGGAACGTTCGAGTTGTCGCGTACAATTTCCACAGGAGCGGAAATGCCAGAGACTGTTGTCTCTGCATTGAAATCAGGCAAAGACCGAGACGCAAAATAATAGGCCAACAAAAATAGGGCGACCACAAGTAGGACAAGCGCCGAGCTAATCCGCAAGAGCCAGCGAAAGATTAATGCCATCTGTTAAAGTATCTCCTAAGGACTACTTTACCCTCTAAGTGGGTCTGGTTACGACTGGCTAAACGATAGTGAAAAAGAAAGCGAGGGGGGAACCCATGGCAAAAGTAGCGTTTCTGGGACTTGGCGTGATGGGATTTCCCATGGCGGGGCATTTAGCAACCAAAGGACACGAAGTCACAGTCTATAACCGCACCACGGCCAAAGCCGAGGCGTGGACGAAACAACATGGTGGTGCATTCGCTGCAACGCCTGCCGAGGCAGCAAAAGGTGCAGAGATCGTGTTTTCCTGCGTTGGCAATGACGATGACCTTCGTTCGGTGTGCCTTGGTGATGACGGTGCGTTTGCATCCATGGAAAAAGGCACAATTTTTGTCGATCACACCACTGTTTCGGCCAAGGTGACCCGCGAACTTTTTGAAACGGCGGCTGCGCAAGGCATTGCCTTTGTCGATGCGCCGATTTCGGGCGGTCAAGCAGGGGCCGAGAACGGCGTGCTTTCAGTGATGTGCGGTGGGGAACAGGCAGCCTTCGAAACGGCCGCACCAGTCATCGATGCCTATTCCAAGATTTGTCGTCTTCAGGGACCAAGCGGTGCGGGTCAGCTCACGAAGATGTGCAATCAAATTGCGATTGCAGGTCTGGTGCAAGGACTTTCCGAAGCACTTCATTTCGCGGACAAAGCAGGGCTTGATGGCGAAAAAGTCATCGAAGTGATTAGCCAAGGCGCTGCCGGAAGCTGGCAGATGTCGAACCGCTATAAAACCATGCTTGCCGATCACTATACCCACGGCTTTGCCGTTGATTGGATGCGCAAGGATCTTGGGATTTGTCTCGATGCCGCTGACGAGACAGGTGCGAGCCTTCCGGTAACCGCCTTGGTCGATCAGTTCTATAAAGATGTGCAAAAGCTTGGAGGAGGGCGGTGGGATACCTCGTCGCTCCTCAAACGGCTTCAGTCGATCGGCTAACGGTCGTGTAAACCTAATAAAAAAGGCGGCCTTTCGAGCCGCCTTTTCTTTTACTTCTCGGGAATGAGTCCCCTTGGGCTAAACCTGAGCACCAAGAGAAGTACCACACCCATCGTCAGCAGTCGCATATGCGCTGCAGTTTCAAGCAGGTGCGCCTTGAGCGGTGAGCCGTCTTCCATGCCCATTGTAATCACGCCCAGCGCCCATTGGCCGATAGGTTCCACCTGAACCCAGAGCCACCAGATCAGGAAACCGCCAAGGATAGCACCAAAGTTGTTGCCCGAACCGCCGACGATCACCATCACCCAAATGAGGAAGGTAAAGCGCAACGGGCTATAGGTCGTTGGCGTAAGCTGACCATCAAGTGTGGTCATCATCGCGCCGCCAATCCCGATGATTGCTGCCCCGAGGACAAATATCTGCAGGTGACGGCGGGTAACGTCTTTGCCCATTGCTTCGGCAGCGGTTTCGTTGTCACGGATCGCACGCATCATTCGGCCCCAAGGACTATTGAGCGAAAGCTGCATCATCACGAGGATCACAATAAGCACGAACGTAAACATGAGCGAATAGCCCATCTTCACATAGAGCGATGATGCAGTAACGGGATCAAGGCCAAGACCCGTCGCCCTTTCGATGAAGGAGGCTGATTGTTGAAGGTCGATTTCGTTCGGCATAGGACGCGGAAGGCCGATAACGTTCTTAACGCCGCGCGCAAGCCAGTCCTCGTTCTTCATTACGGCTAGAATGATCTCTGCGATCCCGAGCGTGGCAATTGCAAGGTAATCCGAGCGCAGGCCGAGTGCCGTTTTACCGATCACCCATGCTGCACCCGCCGCAAGGAGCCCGCCGACAGGCCATGCGAGCAACACTGGAAGTCCAAGCCCTCCGAGGTGACCCGCAAGCGCTGAGTTGATGGATTCAACTCGGCCAACAGCCGGATCAAGCACCGCGCGAAAGATCGCAAAACCGATCACAAGAATGGCCGTGATGATGAGTGTGCGCGCGCGCGATGGTTTAAAGCGCTTGAAGGCAATGATCGTTGCAACGATGGTCGCAGCGCCAAGGATCAGCGCAAGGATGATCCCCATACCTCCAGCTTTCCAACCTTCGGTTTCGGGCGCAGTGGCGGTAAGCACGACAGCCAAACCGCCAAGAGCAACAAAGCCCATGACACCCACGTTAAAGAGGCCAGCAAAGCCCCATTGCAGGTTGACACCAAGCGCCATGATCGCGCTGATCAGAGCATAATTAAGGATCGTCAGCGAGTTGGTCCAGCTTCCTGAAAAAATCCAGAAGTCAGTGGCGCCTTCCAACAGGAAGAGAAGGCCAACGGCTGCGAACAGAAGGGGGTTTCTCATGGACTGGCTCATACCGATTGTCCTTTGAACAGGCCGGTGGGCTTAAAGATCAGCACAAGGACAAGGATCCCGAAGCTTACGGCGAATTTGTAATCTGTGGAGAGAAGCTGTGCTAGGCCATCGGGCTGAAGCGCATCAGGCAGAACATAGCCAGCAACTTTCTTCCAAGCATAGGTCACAATCACTTCGGAGAAAGCAATTAGGAAACCGCCCGCGATTGCGCCCAATGGGTTCCCAAGACCACCAACGATTGCCGCCGCAAAAATCGGGAGCAGGAGCTGGAAATACGTGAACGGACGGAATGCCTTGTCGAGGCCATAGAGCACGCCTGCAATCGTCGCGAGACCCGCTACGATGATCCAAGTCACCATAACGACACGCTGCGGATCGATGCCAGAGAGGAGTGCAAGGTCCTCGTTATCCGAAAAGGCACGCATGGATTTGCCCGTGCGGGTCTTGTTCAGGAACCAGAAAAGCGCAGCCACGACGATGATCGCCACAACGATCGTCAAGGCTTGGGTCGTGCGAAGCGCAAGCCCTTCGGCAAGACCCGTCCAATCTTTGAAATCTTTGGCCGAGATCAGGAACCGTTGACCGTCGTCAAACTGTTGGTCCCCGACACCGATGATAAAGCGCACAAGGCCGTTCATCACCAGCATGACCCCAAGTGAGACCATAGCAAGCACTGTCGGAACGGCTTTTTTCTCACGGTAGAACTTGAAAACAACGCGGTCCGTGCCGAGCAGCAAAAGCGCTGTGAACACGATACCAAGCGGAAGAGCGAGCAGGGCGGTTGGTAGCGGGCCAAGGCTGATGCCCCAGCTCTGGAACAGCCATGTAAAGAGGATCGTCACCATGGTCCCAAAGGCCATCGTGTCCCCATGTGCAAAGTTTGAAAAGCGCAGGATGCCATAGACAAGCGTAACCCCAAGCGCACCGATAGCGAGCTGGGCACCATATGCGGCACCGGGGATCAGGACATAGTTGGCAAGCGCGACGATGGCGTTCAGAAAGTCCATCTCTTACCCTCCGAGGAAGCTGCGGCGCACTTCGGGATCAGCCAGCAGCTGTTTGCCCGTTCCAGTATGGGCATTGGCCCCCTGTACAAGGACATAAGCGCGGTCTGCGATCTCAAGAGCCTGTTTCGCGTTTTGTTCGACCATCAGGATCGGAATGCCCGTACGGCTCACTTCGATGATACGGTCAAAGAGTTCGTCCATCACAACAGGCGACACGCCAGCAGTGGGTTCATCGAGCATAAGAACCTTGGGCTTTGTCATCAGGGCACGGCCTACAGCCACCTGTTGACGCTGGCCGCCGGAAAGTTCACCAGCCGCCTGATTCCGTTTATCGCGCAAAATCGGGAAGAGGTCATACACCTGTTCCATCGTGTCGCGGAAATCGTCAGTGCGAATGAAGGCTCCCATTTCGAGGTTCTCTTCCACAGTCATCGACGGGAAAATATTGCGAACCTGAGGCACAAAGCCCATTCCCTTTAGGACGCGGTCCTGTGGAGAAAGCGAAGTGATGTCTTCACCATCCAAACGGACCGAGCCGCTGCGAACGTTAAGCATGCCGAAAATGGCTTTCATCGCGGTAGATTTGCCCGCGCCGTTAGGGCCTACAATCACAGCGATTTCGCCAGGGTTTACTGCAATCGTGCAGCCATGGAGAATGTCGGGACCACGGCCATAGCCGCCTGTCATGACGTCTCCGATGAGGAATGGTTCGGTCATCCGCCCACCTTTTCTTTGTTCTTAAGGCCAGTGCCGAGATAGGCTTCGATAACCTGTTCGTTGGCTTTGATTTCCGCGAGGGAACCTTCGGCGAGTTTTTTGCCCTCGGCCATACAAATGACGGGTCCACAGATCTTACCGATAAAGTCCATATCATGCTCGATGACGACAAAGGTGTAGCCACGCTCTTTGTTGAGCTGGAGAATGGCGTCACCGATGGTCATGAGCAGAGTTCTATTGACGCCTGCGCCGACTTCGTCAAGGAACACTATTTTGGCATCCACCATCATCGTTCGACCAAGCTCTAGAAGCTTTTTCTGGCCGCCAGAGAGGTTACCCGCACGTTCGTCTGCAAGGTGCGTGATGGTAAGGAATTCAAGCACTTCGTCTGCTTTCGCGCGAAGGGCGCGTTCTTCGTCTGCAATGCGCTTGCGTCCGAACCAAGTATTCCAGAGTGTCTCACCTGATTGGTTCCCAGGCACCATCATCAGGTTTTCGCGACAGGTCATCGAGCTGAATTCATGCGCGATCTGAAAAGTGCGCAACAGACCTTTTGAGAAAAGATCGTGTGGAGGTAGGCCCGTAATATCCTCTCCGTCCATCAAAACGCGACCCGAGGTTGGCTTAAGGACGCCAGCGATCACATTGAAAAGTGTGGTTTTCCCAGCGCCATTCGGGCCAATAAGACCGGTGATCGAGCCTTTCTCAATCTCGAGGCTGGCACCATCTACGGCGTGAAAACCACCGAAATGTTTATGAACGTCTTCTACGACAATCATTGTCTATCCCCATACACGGTTGTTCCGCGCTTTTAAAAAGAACGGCGCGGGGATAACCCGCGCCGCCCATTAAATCATCGAAAAACCGATTAACGGTATTCCACGGTTTCCATGTTGCCTTCTTTGAAGGTCACAACGCGGTAAGAGCCAGCAGCTTCGCCGCCGTTCACTAGCTCAACTCCAGTCGCGCCAACGAGGTCTACGTCACCGCCAGAAGCGAGGATCTCGAGAGCCTTGCCGAGTTCGCCCGGCATGATCGGCTCGCCCGGAGCGTTTGCAACGCCTTCAACGAAGTCCTTGTAGACAGCCGGATCAGAGGTGCCAGCAGCCTGCATCGCAAGAAGGATCAGTGCAGCAGCGTCATAGGATTCAGCTGCATAGGTGCCTTCGCCATTGAATGCATCACCTGCGAGTTTGACGAATGCTGCATAGCCAGGGTTGTCCGAACCCGGAGCCTGACCGAACGAGCCGTCGATTTCAGTGCCGAAAGTTGCGGGCAAAGCGTCACCGATCATACCATCGGGGAAGTGGAAGGTGTCGAATGCGCCAGCGTCGATCGCTGCGCGAACGATGTCGCCGCCGCCTTGGTCAACGTAGCCTGCAACGACCAGACGCTCGCCGCCAGCCGAAGCAAGTGCTGCGACATCAGCCGAGTAGTCACCTTTACCGACCTCATGTGGGGCTGCGATTGTAACTATACCACCGACGGCCTCAAATGCAGCTTGGAAACTGTCCGCGAGACCCTTGCCGTAGTCCGAGTTCATATAGGAGATCGCAACAGAACCAACACCCTGCTCCTTGAGGAGGTCAGCCATGACAACCCCCTGACGCGCATCCGAAGGAGCGGTGCGGAAGAACAGGCCATTGTCTTCCGCCGTCGAAAGACCCGGAGAGGTGGCCGACGGCGAAACCATCACGATGCCGTTCGGAAGTGCAACATTCGCAAGGATTGCGCCGGTGACGCCGGAACAGTCAGCCCCCATTATGCCCTTAACGCCGTCACCGGTGATGAGGCGTTCAGCAGCAGTGGTCGCGGCAGCAGCGTCAACGCAAGTCGAATCGGCGCGAACGCTTCCAACCGTCTGCCCTTTGAGAAACTTACCAGATTTTGACACTTCGCTAATTGCAAGCTCGGCGCCCGCTGCCATGTCAGGCGTTAGAGATTCGATTGGTCCCGTAAAGCCTAGAATTATACCGATTTTAACATCAACTTTAGCTTCTTGCTTTGTATTTTGGTTGAGGTAGAAATAACCACCAACACCAATCACAGCGATTGCTGCGGATGCGAGAAGTAGTTTCTTCATTTTTATTCTCCCTGTCGGATGAAGATATCCGCTACAAAATTAGAGCGCGGTTTAGTGAAAGGAAAGATTGAACTCACGAAACAAGCAGTCGATTTGCCTTTATTAATGAGTTTCTTAGGCTAATCGAACTGAATTACGTTACGGCATCAACATGTATGAATTGTCGCGTGCGCGGGACAACTCTCGCATTGATTGCTTATTCATCGAATTCCTCGCCCTTTGTCGCATGACTTCCGCGTTCACGATAGGGCGTGGTGTTGTAATGCGAACGATAGCATTTCGAGAAATGCGAAGGCGACGCAAATCCGCAAGCGAGAGCGACATTAATTACACTCATATCCGTCTGCATCAAAAGGTTACGCGCCTTTTGCAAGCGGAGCTCCATGTAATATCGCTTTGGGCTACGGATCAGATATTTACGGAAGAGCCGCTCTAACTGGCGCGTCGACATGCCAACATCTTTGGCAAGCACCGCTGGGCTAATTGGCTCTTCGATGTTCTTTTCCATCATTTGTATGACGCGGCTCAGCTTTGGGTGCCGAACGCCGATACGCGTGGGAATCGAAAGGCGTTGAGTGTCTTGGTCTGTCCTGATCGACGAATAGATGAGTTGGTCCGCAACAGCATTTGCAAGGTCTTCGCCGTGCTCGTCAGCGATGATCTTGATAAAGAGATCGATAGAAGACGTGCCGCCCGCAGTCGTCAGGCGATTACCATCTGCTACAAAAACCGACTTGGTGAGATTCACCTCCTCGAACTCTTCGATAAAGCTATCCTGATTCTCCCAATGGATCGTTGCTTTCTTGCCATCAAGCAGTCCAGCTTTTGCGAGGGAATAGGATGCGGTGCACAATCCGCCGATTTTGCCACCCTTACGCGCTTCGCGGCGAAGCCAACCGACAAGTTTCTTGGTGGTCGCACTTTGAACATCAATACCGCCACAAACGACGATCACGTCATCGCGAGCAACGTCGGGAAGCTCGCCGTCGAGACGGAATTCAGCACCGTTTGAACAGCTTACGTGGCCAGCCGTTTCACCGCAAAGTTTCCAATCGTAGAGCTTTTTGCCTGACATTCGATTGGCAATGCGAAGGCATTCCACCGCACAAGAAAACGAAAGCATCGTGAACTGATCTAGGAGCACGAAATAGAAGCGCTTTGGTTTGGCAGGTGCTGCAACGTCAACGATCTGCGGTTCGATTTCCATTCGCGAGACTCACCTGAAGAGATTTTGCTTTGAAACGAGCGAAACACTGTTTGCACGCAAACGGCAAGGGGGTCGCTTTCTGACTATTCTTAAAATCTTTCGCAAGGCAAAATTAACCGAATTGAACATTGGTCTATTTTTTTTTACCCGTCTATACGATCAGTTCTGTATCGCGATAGCGATATCACTTCATGTTTTATGATTACGGAGCAAGACAATGACCGAGTGGCAAAAATCTGACTGGCGCGCCAAGCCCCGAGTTCAGATGCCCGACTATACGGACGGGGCAAAGCTGAACGCTGTAGAAGCGAAGCTTGCAAGCTATCCGCCCTTGGTCTTTGCAGGCGAAGCGCGCAGCCTCAAGGCCAAGCTCGCAGCCGTTTCGCGCGGCGAGGCGTTTCTACTTCAAGGCGGCGATTGCGCCGAGAGCTTTGCTGAATTCAGCGCTGATAACATCCGCGATACCTTTAAGGTAATGCTTCAGATGGCGATGGTGCTGACCTATGGCGCAAAAGTGCCTGTCGTCAAAGTTGGCCGTATGGCAGGTCAGATGGCAAAGCCGCGTTCGGCACCGACCGAAGTGATCGACGGTGTCGAGCTGCCCAGCTACCGTGGCGATATCGTTAACGGCTTCGACTTCACCCCTGAAGCACGTATTCCTGACGCGGATCGTATGCTCCAAGCCTATACACAGGCTGCTGCAACGCTGAACCTGCTTCGCGCATTCTCGACCGGTGGTTACGCTGACTTGCACAAGGTGCATTCGTGGACGCTCGGCTTTACGGCATCGCCCGAGGCAGAGAAATACCGCGAACTTGCGAACCGCATCAGCGATACGCTCGATTTCATGGAAGCCGCAGGCATTCGTGCAGAAGCGGCGCACGCCATGCAGACTGTCGATTTCTTCACCAGCCATGAAGCTCTGCTGCTTGAGTATGAAGAAGCGCTTTGTCGTCTTGATTCGACCTCGGGCAATTGGCTTGCGGGTTCTGGCCATATGATCTGGATCGGGGACCGCACCCGTCAGCCCGACGGTGCACATGTTGAATTTTGCAAAGGCGTTCAGAACCCGATCGGTCTTAAGTGTGGACCGTCGATGACCTCTGGTCACCTCAAGTCGCTAATGGCGTCACTCAACCCCAAGAACGAGGCAGGGCGTCTGACCCTGATCGCACGTTTCGGGGCTGGTAATGTCGGCGAGCACCTTCCGCGCCTCATCAAGGCCGTTCAGGAAGAGGGCGCAAACGTCGTTTGGACCTGCGATCCGATGCACGGCAACACGATCAAGTCGTCCACAGGTTACAAAACCCGTCCGTTCGATAGCGTGCTTCGCGAAGTGCGCGAGTTTTTTGCCGTTCACAACGCCGAAGGGTCGATCCCTGGCGGCGTTCACTTTGAAATGACCGGCAAGGACGTGACCGAATGCACCGGCGGTGTTCGTGCTGTGACTGATGAAGATCTGAGCGATCGTTATCACACCGCTTGCGACCCGCGTCTCAATGCGTCGCAGTCTCTGGAACTCGCTTTCCTCGTTGCTGAAGAACTTTCAGCGCGCCGCAACAGCCTTCAGGCAGCTGCATCTGCTTAAGAGTTGTTAACAACCAAACGGAGGGCCGGCCCATGGGTCGGCCTTTTGTTTTGGATTGCCTCGCAGATTGGCTCAGTGCGAGAAACGCGCGTCTGATCAAAGCGCAAAAGCCCATTTGCTGAACCGAACGAAAGCCCGCAAAGTGCACGTGCAGGTGCTCCAAATTGATCGTTAAGCGGTAGCAGGAGGAGCATGCCTCCTCCTACGAGCGGCGCAGAAACAAGAGAAGGGCGTTCAAAGGCATCTCTTGCGAGCTTCTTCAGTTCAGCGGCCGCAGTCGGATCAAAGAGCGAAGCAAGTGTCATACCGCGAAGATCGAATTCAAAGCGCTCTGCAACCCTCTGACCTGCAACGCGAATTCGAACAACTCCGGGGTAAACTTCTTCTAGGATCATGGAGTATGGCAAAGCTCTATCGATGGCGCGCGGATCGATTTGGGTCCGAGTGGGAAGTCGCTTTGATGCCTCGAGTGCCTTCCAATAATTTTCGAGCGTTTCGAGAACATTAGTCTGTTGTCCAGTGTGTTCTTCAAAATGGTTTGCAGTCATTTCCAACCCCTTAACAATTTCCTAACACATAATTCGGGTTGTTAATTGATACGACTAATAAAGTGTTAACGGGTTAACACCGTGTGTGTTGGGTTGCCCAATAGGCGACTTTACGGCTAGGTGATGCAAACGCGAAAAAAGGAGCATCACATGCATTCAATGACAGGTTTTGCAAGCCTTTCGGGCGCCCTTGGTCGAACCTCTTGGGTCTGGGAGATACGGAGCGTAAACGGTCGCGGACTTGATTTGCGCCTGCGCCTTCCTGATAGCGTTGATGGACTTGAAATCATAGTTCGCAAGAGACTGAGCGAAGCACTGACGCGTGGCAACGTCTCGGTTAATCTTCGTCTAACCCAAGCCGAGGGCGAAGCGGGCTTTAGCGTTGATGAAACGGCGATGGTCGCCGCCCTGAAGGCGCTCGATCAGGTTCAGGAACGTGCCTTCGAAATGGGTGTCACTTTGGCACAACCGACCGCCGCTGACGTTTTGTCACAGCGCGGAGTTCTTGTGACCGCAGCCGCCCAGACAGATCCGGAGGCTCTCAAAGAAGCGGTGCTCGGTGATTTTGAACAACTCCTTGCGAACTTTATTGCGATGCGTCGTTCGGAAGGGGCACATCTTGCATCTGTTATCGAAGAACAACTTGCTCAAATCGAAAGCTGTGTGACCGCCGCAAGCGCCGAGCTAGAAGCGCGTTCCGCAGACCATATCGCCGCACTCCGCAAGTCGCTTGCAAACATTCGCGACGCGCTTGGCGACGTCGATGAGGGGCGCGTTGCTCAGGAAATCGCGTTGATTGCGGTCAAAGCTGATGTGACCGAAGAGCTTGACCGCCTTCGTGCGCATATCGCCGCGGCGCGTGCACTCGTTTCGAGCAAAACCGCGTCGGGCAGGAAGCTTGATTTTCTTGCACAAGAATTCAACCGAGAAGCAAATACACTTTGCTCCAAGTCTCAGGCAAAGGGGCTGACCTCGATCGGCCTTGACCTTAAAGCGTTCATCGACCAGATGCGCGAGCAAATTCAGAACGTGGAGTAAGTCATGCCCAAAGATCAGAACCGTCGCGGCCTATTGATCATCGTGTCGTCACCTTCGGGCGCTGGCAAGTCCACTCTGACAACGCGTCTGCGCAAATGGGACCCGTCGATCCAGTTTTCCGTCTCGGCGACCACAAGGTCGCCGCGTTCTGGCGAAGTGGACGGGCGTGAATATTATTTCAAGACCCGCGACGAGTTCGAAGACATGGCGGCAAACGGAGAGATGCTTGAACACGCAGAGGTCTTTGGGAATTTCTACGGAACACCACGCGGGCCCGTCGAGGCCGCGATGCTTGCGGGTAATGATACTCTCTTTGACATCGACTGGCAGGGTGGTCAGCAGATTCGCAATTCGAGCCTTGGTAAGGATGTCATTTCGATCTTTATCCTACCGCCCTCTATGCTCGAACTTGAGCGTCGCTTGCGCTCGCGCGGGCAGGACAGCGACGAAGTGATCGATGGCCGTATGTCCAAGAGCCTTGCAGAGGTGAGCCATTGGGCTGAGTATGATTATGTGCTCGTGAACAACGACCTCGATCGTTGCGAAGAGGAACTTCGGACCATTTTATCCGCCGAAAGGCTTCGCCGCGAACGTCAGCCACAACTAAATGACTTTGTTCGCGGCCTGAACAAAGAATACGAGGGGAAGTGATGCTGTACGAATTCGAAGGACACCGCCCCATTATTGCTGACGACGCTTGGGTTGCGCCTGGTGCACATCTTATCGGCAAAGTGACCTTGGAACCAAAATCTTCCGTGTGGTTCGGCTGCACGCTTCGCGGCGATAACGAGATGCTTTTCGTGGGAGAGGGCAGCAATGTTCAAGAGAACTGCGTTTTCCATACCGATATGGGCTTTCCCCTGACGATTGGGAAAAACGTCACTATCGGGCACAAGGCGATGCTTCATGGTTGCACCATTGGGGATAATACGCTGATTGGCATGGGCGCAATGGTCATGAATGGCGCTGTGATTGGCAAGAATTGCCTCATTGGAGCAGGGGCCATGATAACCGAAGGCAAGGTGATCCCCGATGGGTCCCTCGTGATGGGGGCACCTGGCAAAGTGGTTCGCGAACTTGATGCTGAAACGATTACAAAGCTCGAGAAATCCGCTCTGAACTATCAGAAAAACGCGCAGCGCTTTCGTGATGGGTTGATCCCCCTCGAATAGAAGCTGTCACATTTCCATAACTTAGGCCTGTCATAAAGCAATGAACACTTGCGCGCTTGCCGCTGCGAGAGTTGTTGTTTTATTTAAGGATTGGTTGATGGAACTCGAGCTTGCCCGCATGATTATTCACGGAATTCCCCACGCTGCGGTCTTGATCGAGCGTCCACATCGAATAACGGCGGCCAATAAGGCTGCCGAGGAGCTCTTGGGCGACCGCTTGATCGGAACCCATTTCTATACCGCCTTACGTCAACCATCCATCATAGAAGCCGTTGAGAAAACGCTGCGCGATGGCGATCCACGCGATACCCAATACACGATCCGAGGGCAGGGTGCAGATCGCAACTATCTCGTATATGTGCGTGGCATCGGTGAAAGGTCGTCTGACGGCGTGCTTCTGACGTTTGAAGACCTTTCGCCCCTTGCCAGCGCGGGAGAGATGCGCCGACAATTTGTAGCCAACTTGAGCCATGAATTGCGAACGCCTTTGACCGCGATGGTTGGATTTATCGAAACCTTGCGCGGCCCAGCCAAGAATGATGAAAAAGCGCGGGATCGTTTCCTTGGGATAATGGAACGCGAAGCGGGCCGTATGACCAAACTTGTCGATGACTTGTTATCCCTTTCTCGCGTCGAAGATAACGAACGCCGTCGCCCTAAAGAACCCGTGGACATGGTGTCTCTGATCCAGTCGGTCGCTCAAAACCTTGCTCCTATGGCTGAACGGGCCTCGGTTGACCTGCGATTAGACCTCCCTGATGGCGCACGTATCGTTCCAGCGGATGCGGATCAGATGCGCCAAGTTCTCAGCAATCTAATAGAGAACGCGATCAAATACGGCGGCGATGGAAAGCCTGTCGAGATTCGACTCGAAGGCCCTGCGATGCAGCCGGTGTTACAAACCGATGGAATCGTCATTTCTGTTCATGATTATGGCGACGGAATCGAAGGGCATCACATCCCGCGCCTCACGGAACGCTTCTATCGCATCGATACCCATAGATCGCGCGAGGTAGGCGGGACGGGGCTCGGACTTGCCATTGTAAAACATATAGTTAGCCGCCACCGTGGCCGTTTTCGCATCAAGAGCGTGGTGGGCCAAGGTTCCGTCTTCACTGTAATTTTGCCGATCAATTAGCGAAAAAAACGGACTGTCATAAAACTCTTACATAACTGTCACAAAAGCGTTCACAACGGGGCCTACATCAGCGTCATCGAAGGACGCGAGAGGCGCCTTCGCGAGTTGATAGATTGGAGTTATAAATGTCGCTCTTCAAACTGACCGCATCGTCGCTGGCGATCGCTGCTGTTTCCGCCACTGCCGCTGCTGCCCGTGACAACGTTCAGGTTGCTGGCTCTTCCACCGTTCTTCCTTATGCTTCGATCGTTGCTGAAGCATTCGGCGAGAACTTTGATTTCGCAACACCGGTTGTTGAATCGGGCGGTTCGTCGGCAGGTCTCAAGCGCTTCTGTGAAGGCGTAGGCGAGAACACGATCGACGTTGCAAACGCATCGCGCAAAATCAAGGACAAAGAGATCGCTGCTTGTGCTGAAGCTGGCGTCACCGAAATCATCGAAGTTCGCATCGGTTACGATGGTATCGTTTTCGCATCCGACATCAACGGTAACGAATTCGCTTTCACGCCTGCTGACTGGTACTCTGCTCTTGCAGCCGAGCTCCCAGTAGATGGCGCTCTTGTAGCCAACCCGAACACCAACTGGTCGCAGGTCAATGCAAACCTTGCTGATCAGCCGATCATGGCGTTCATTCCAGGTACAAAGCACGGCACCCGTGAAGTTTTCGAAGAAAAAGTGATCCTTCAGGGTTGTGAAGACAGCGGCGCTCTCGAAGCAATCATGCAGATCAACGGTGGCGACGAGAAAGCTGCTGAGGGCACCTGCATGGCGATCCGTACCGATGGTCTTTCGGTCGACATCGACGGCGACTACACCGAAACCCTTGCTCGCATCGAAGCAGATAACAACGGTATCGGCGTCTTTGGTCTGTCGTTCTATGAAAACAACACTGACAAGCTTCGGGTTGCGACCATCAACGACGTCGTTCCTTCGGTTGAAAGCATCTCGTCGGGTGACTATCCGGTGTCGCGTCCGCTCTATTTCTACATCAAGGCAGCTCACCTCGACGTGATCCCTGGCCTTCAGGAATACGCAGACTTCTTCATCTCTGACGACATGGCTGGCCCCGATGGCCCGCTTGCTGAGTACGGCCTTGTTTCGGACCCCGAACTTGCTGCTACTCAAGAAGCTGTCGCAAACCGCGCAGTTATGGGTCAATAAGACCAACGAATCTGGTAGAGAGGGGTTGGCCCTCTCTACCAAACCAAGCCACGAGGAATTCGCGTGCTGCCTTTAACACCGACACTCATCGTAACCCTGTTCCTGACCGGCGCGGGGTATTTTGTTGCCAAAGGCAAAGCCAATCGAATGACTGGTCGACTTGCCTCGCTTCCCCATCAATATGGCTTAAATGCTGCGCTTTCGGCACTTTTGCCCGCGTTCGGATTGATTGTCGTTTGGCTTCTCGCCGATCGTATCTCTGCGCGTTATGACAGCGAGATTTTCCGCCCCTCAAATGGGAACGTTTTCCCGATTTCGATTGCGTTGATTTCGGCCTTGTTCGTTGGTTTTGCGATCAACAACGTTAAGGCGGATTACAACGCGCGCACCGCCTCGGAACGTTGGATCCGTGGTGCTCTTATTACCGCGTCGAGCATCGCGATCCTGACCACAGTCGGTATCGTTTTTTCAATGCTTCGCGAGAGCTTTACCTTCTTTGGTCAGTATGATGCGACCAAGTTCTTCTTTTCGACCGAATGGTCGCCAAACTTCCGTGGAGACTCTGCACTTGGCATTCTGCCGCTGCTCTGGGGCACTCTCTATATCTCGTTTATCGCGCTGATCTTTTCGGTGCCAGTTGGTCTCTTTGCTGCAATCTATTTGTCTGAATATGCAGGGACAAAAACGCGCGCCGTTGTAAAGCCGGCCATTGAAATCCTAGCGGGTATCCCGACCATCGTTTATGGTCTTTTCGCACTGATTACCGTGGGCCCGCTTTTGCGTGATGTGATTGCCTCGCCGCTTGGACTTGGAGATAGCGCTTCTTCGGTTATGACTGCGGGTCTTGTCATGGGTATCATGCTGATCCCGTTTGTTAGTTCACTCTCGGACGATATCATCTCGTCTGTCCCCCAGTCGTTGCGCGATGGCTCGCTTGGCCTTGGCGCGACCAAGTCAGAAACCATTCGTCAGGTGGTTCTGCCGGCGGCGCTCCCCGGTGTTGTAGGTGCAGTGCTCCTTGCGGCATCCCGTGCCATTGGTGAAACCATGATCGTTGTGCTTGGGGCAGGGGCGGCAGCACGCCTTTCCATGAACCCATTTGAGGCGATGACGACCGTGACGGTAAAGATCGTGAGCCAGCTAACAGGCGATACCGATTTCAACAGCCCCGAAACGCTTGTCGCCTTCGCACTTGGCATGACGCTCTTTGTTCTAACGCTCGGCCTTAACGTCTTTGCACTCTTCATTGTGCGCAAATATCAGGAGCAGTACGAATGACCGATCAGACCCACAAAATGGGCCGCTCGCTCCTTGAGACTGACGCGCGCACGCGTAAACGCAATGCATCGGAAGCACGATTTAAGGCGTATGGCGTTGCCGCAATCGCAGTTGCCTTGATCGCGCTCGTTACATTGATTTCCTCGGTACTCTTTAACGGTTCAAGTGCCTTTAAGCAGACCTACTTTGAGTTAAATATCGAGCTGCCAGAGGCCAAGCTTGATAAATCTGGCACCCGTGACCTTGAGGTCATGAAAAAGGTCACGACGATTGGCTACGCGCCATTGCTCGCAACTGCTTTGCAAGATGCGATTACCGAAGCAGGGATCGAAACAGAGCTTTCCAAAAAAGAAATCGGCGGCATGATCTCGAAAGAAGCCGCTGCCACCGTGCGCAACGCAGTACTTGCCAACCCTGATCTTGTTGGATCCACACACAGGTTCAGCGTGCTCGCTGAAGGCCGCATCGATGGGTATTTCAAAGGCCGTGTGACACTTGAAAGCGCCGCACTAGATAGCAACACGTCGCCCGAAGCTCTCATGTTGGCGCAAGCGCTTGCGGATGCGGGCTATGCCGAAACCAAGTTCAACTGGGCCTTCCTGACTGCCCCCGATGCGTCCGACCAGCGCCCAGAAGCTGCCGGCCTTGGCGTCGCGATCCTCGGGTCTGCCTATATGATGATCGTCGTTCTGGTCCTTGCTCTGCCAATCGGTGTGGCTGCGTCCGTCTATCTTGAGGAGTTTGCACCCAAGAACCGCTGGACCGATTTGATCGAGGTGAACATTTCGAACCTTGCTGCCGTTCCGTCCATCGTTTTCGGTATCCTTGGCCTCGCAATTTTCATCAACTTTGCGCAGCTTAATCAGTCCTCACCTTTGGTTGGCGGCCTTGTGCTAACGTTGATGACGCTTCCGACGATTATCATTTCGACCCGCGCAGCTCTCAAAGCGGTCCCGCCTTCGATCCGCGATGCGGCGCTCGGGGTAGGGGCCTCAAAGATGCAGTCGGTCTTCCACCATGTTCTGCCTTTGGCCGCACCGGGTATCCTAACCGGAACTATCATCGGTCTTGCGCAAGCTCTTGGAGAAACCGCACCACTGCTCCTAATTGGTATGGTTGCCTTTGTCCGTGACTATCCAGCCGCCTATTCGCCCGAAAGCGGTCTCTTTGGCGAAGCCTCCACTGCGCTGCCGGTTCAGGTCTTTAACTGGACCCAGCGCGCTGACCCAGGGTTCGTTGAACGCGCCTCGGGTGCTATCATTACACTTCTCGTGTTCCTTCTCATCATGAACGCGATTGCGATCTACCTGCGCCGCCGTTTCGAGCGCCGTTGGTAAGGGAAGGGGACCGATATGAACGACATGCGACTAATGGAAAGAGCCGTCGATATGAACGAAACGAAAATCGCAGCCAAAGGCGTACAGGTCTATTACGGC
>CAYWUN010000026.1:13733-27829 GCA_964461315.1 uncultured Aestuarium sp. | reverse complement strand
CGATCGATTTTGTACTTGGCAGACGTGCGTTTGGTCACGGCTGATCTCCTTCTTTACGTTTCGAAGGGCGTTGTCCTCTGGCTTAAGCCTGACAGGGTTCCTCTTGCGAGGTCCACCAACACCAATGAAACGCGGCTTATAGAGGGATTCCTTTGGGTGTCAACCGCTCTTGTCAAAGCGGGACGGAAACGCTGAACGGCCTTATTTAAAAAGGCCCCTCAGCGTAGCAATCTTATGCGCTTCGAACAATACCCGGGGTGTCGTGACGCAAAATAGCAGCCTCGCTATCAGACAGCACGCGGCGCGCATATTCACCATAGTTTTGCGGGTTATCGCGAAGCTCTGGAAGTTGTCCGTATAGTCGCTCTTGCTCTTCACCTAGGACCGAGCCAAGCGCGGCGCTTGCAGGATGGAAGCTTTCGGTTTCCACACCGTTGGCAAAGACAACCTGATGGCTTGGTAACATCAGGTGGATATAAGCCAAATTGCGCACCGAGCGATCCACATAGATTGACTTGCCGTTGACAAGATCCTTGGCAGTGACAAGCACCTCGTCCGAGTTGAACAAGGCGCGCGCCTGAGCACCCTTGAGAATCATACGGTGGTCTGGAGACACCAAGAGTCCGTCGTCAGGTACTTCTTCGCCAAGAGCCCCCCGACGCAACCGCACCGGTGCATAATGCGGCATCGCAAGAAGACGTGCGCCAGTAATGCGGCGACGCCCGATCCAGAGGATCTCCTGAAGTCCGTTGTCCTTGGTTTGAACACGCTCACCTTCGCGCAGCTCCTCAACTCGCCGCGCTCCGGTTTCTGTCAGGATCTTGGTGCCGGGAGTAAAGCAAATAACCCCGCCGGGTTGATCGGACCCGGATGTTTGTTTCTCAATTTCGAGATCAGCGCTCACGACCCAAAGGTCCACGTGACGCGGAGGAATATCGCCGTAAAACATCAACAACGGCGGGCGTCCACGGCGCGCGTCAATGATAGTGACAGTCCACGCTTTACGCCCGTCCGTCACATTGAATGACTTTTCGTGCATAGGCGATTCAAGAATACCGTCCGAAACGTCTCTTTGCTCTGCCACTTCTGCGCGCTTGAGAATACGGCGCACAGAAAGTGCCGCCCGTTTCCTTAAGTCCGTCATGCCTGTCGCTTCGCCCAGCGGCAATACGCTGCTCGGCCCGTCAATTCTGACAGCCTCACCGGTCCATGCCCACGTTGCACCAACACGCAACGTCTCAACAGGGGCTGACCAAAGCCCATCAGTTTCAGTTTGCGACCAGGAGATGACGAACGTGCCTCGAAAGCCCGTTTTCATGCCCGATACTCTGCCTCAGTCTGTCCCGCCTCTTTTGGGCGAGTGTCTTATTGCTGACAGAAGAAGTTAAATATCTCGGCAAATCAACCCTTTTTTACTTTTCCGGAAACAATTCCATCAAAAGTTGAAGCTAATGCGCAACGCCCCTACGACTTGCCCGCTCGATTGACCGACGTATTCCTCTGATAAATAGGTCGCGCCATAGTAGAAACTTGAATAGCGGCTACGTTGATATTCGACGCCTGCGCGCGCACGATAAGTCACTGGCTTTGCAGTCGTTCCAAAGCTTGCGGGGAAGAAGGCGCTATTCGAAGTGTGTGCGACATCAGCACCGAGGATTGCGGTCCAACCAATGTCGCCATACTCCACACCCTTATAGAGGCTTCCTGTCAAAGCATCACGCAGCATAAGGTCACGGTCAGATGCAGTCCCAATGACCACATCTGCGCCAGCCCTAATCACGTCCTCAATGCCAAAACGCCCCTCGAAAAAGGGACTTATGCTAGCATTATCGCCAAGCTTGTAACTGTTCGAAAGCTCGAGTGTGCCGGAAAAATAAGTGGCATTGCCGACTTGATTATCGATGACGTTTTGCCCGAGCGTCGGCATCGAGACCAGTTTATGGAACTTGTTCTGGAACGAAGCCAACCCAGTCTGGGGCCCTGTGAACGTTACATCAAGCCCTGCCGAAACATTATAGCCGCCGAGATCGTAATAGGTGTGAACACCCGCAGTTAATGCACCGACATACGCACGGTCATTGGACTTGGCTCCGCTCAGCGCCTCGGGCGCGATAATGTCAGAGCGCAAGCGATATTCGATGATCTCACCCGGATTAGAGGGAAGCTCCCCTGTCCACTCTTGACCCGTCACGATGTTGAGCGTGTAGCTCCCAGTATGCCAGCGGTCTTTGCGATCCCCGTAGGCATCGTTCACGAACATCCGGCCAAGGCCGAGGATGCCGAACTTTTCGACAAGAAATGCTTCTTGGGCCTGCGCGGCACCGCTCATCAATGCAATCGTGACTGCAAATACTGAAATACGCATAATAAAACCTCTTTCGAGCGTTGCTAAAACTCAGTGACTGCAAAAGCAAACGTAATTGTCCAAAGTTCGCGGGTCTACCGAACCGTGTTGCACAAACAAACTGTTTCTCAACTCATTGTGGGTCACTCATCCCCCCGAGTTTCGCAGTAAGTCCCTCGGCTGCCTGCATGACCGTTGCCCCAACTGTCTCCACCTTGGCTTCGGTCAGTCGAGCAGCAAGCCCAGAAACAGAGATTGCGCCAGCGGCTTCGCCCTGCGGTGACCAAACGACGGCGGCAACGCAGCGCAGACCTGTCACGTGCTCTTCATCATCAACGGCAAAGCCGCGCTGCCGAGAACGCTCGAGGTCCGAAAGAAGTTCATCCGTGCTCTTTATCGATTTGCTTGTCATGGGCGAGAATCCGACGCGCTCCACCAAAGACAAGACATCCTCTTCCGACCATGTCGCCAATATTGCTTTGCCCATTCCCGAACAAAAAACGGGAACACGTCCACCCGGAGGCGAGATGGCCCTCATGATTTCACGACTTTCAACCTGCGAGACGGTTACGAGCGTATCGTGGTCCAAAATCCCAAGGTTTGCCGTTTCCCGCGTTACATCGCGCAAGCGCCGCAGGAAGGGCAATGCGGGAGCCACAAAACTCCGCCGTCGGCCATAGGCAGAACCTACGGCAAATGCCTCGCACCCCACAAACCAGAGTGAAGCGTCAGGCTCGAACTGTGCAAAACCTTGATTTTCAAGCGTTGTCAGAAGCCGGTGCGTCGTCGAAACCGCGAGACCGACCTCTCTCGCGATATCGCTCACGCGTGCGCCATCATCACTCCGCGCCAAAACCTTGAGAAGTCCAAGCGCCCGAACGACAGACTGGACCCCCTGCCCCGAAGCATTTTCTGCGACCATATGAACACCTTTCCACGATATGGAAAATATTTTTCGCTTTGTGGCAAACCTTACCCGAGCAGTCTAGGTCTTATGCAAAGACGAGTGTGAGGAGTTTCCCATGTCGACCCAATACGTAGACCGCCACGGCCTTTCTGTAGCCTCTGACCTTGCAGACCTAATCGAAAACCAAGTCCTTCTGGGCGTCTCCCCAGACGCGTTCTGGTCTGGCTACGCTTCGATGCTCCGTGACCTTGCACCTGTAAACAAGGCGCTCTTGGCCAAGCGAGATGACCTGCAAAAGCAAATCGACGAATGGCACGTTAATAATAAAGCAAAAGAGTTCGACTCTGATGCCTATCGCGCTTTTTTGACCGAGATCGGCTACCTAGAGCCAGAACCTGATGCATTTGAAGTATCGGTCACCAATGTTGATGCCGAGATAGCAACCATTGCTGGCCCACAGCTGGTTGTTCCTGTCATGAACGCGCGCTTTGCGCTTAACGCTGCAAATGCACGTTGGGGTTCGCTCTATGATGCCCTTTACGGCACCGACGCCATTGAAGGCGCAGCTCAGGGCAACGGCTATGATGCAGATCGCGGGGCCAAGGTTATCGCTTGGGCACGAGCGCACCTCGACGCTGCGACGCCGCTCGCGAGCGGAAATTGGGCCGACGTCGAAGTCATGTCTGTGAAAGACGGCGGGCTCTCAGTTACCGTAGAAACGAAAGAAACTACGCTGGCTGATCCGTCACAGTTCGCTGGATACAACGCCAACGGCAATATCTTCCTCCGTGCGAACGGCCTTCTCATCGAGATCGTCATAGACCGCACCGGCCCGATCGGAAGCACCGATCCCGCTGGCATCGCTGACATTCGTCTTGAGAGCGCGCTAACAGCGATCCAAGACTGCGAGGACTCGGTTGCAGCTGTGGACGCCGAAGATAAATGTGCCGTTTACACCAACTGGCTCGGCCTTATGAAAGGCGACTTGAGCGAAACCTTCGAAAAAGGCGGCAAGTCGATGACCCGTCGTCTGCATCCCGATGTATCGTTCACTGCTCCTGATGGTTCCGAAGTCTGTCATCCAGGCCGTGCGCTTCTTTTAGTACGCAACGTAGGTCACCTCATGACCACCGATGCGGTCCTCATGGATGGCCAAGAAACGCCCGAAGGTATGCTAGATGCAGCGGTAACGGTTGCCGCAGCGATGCATGATCTTGCCAAGTCAGAGAACAAGAACTCGCGCACGGGATCTGTCTATGTCGTAAAACCCAAGATGCACGGCCCCGAAGAAGTTGCTTTTGCCGATACGCTTTATGGCCGAGTTGAAGACATCCTCGGTCTACCCCGTAATACGGTAAAGCTCGGGGTTATGGACGAAGAGCGCCGCACATCGGCGAACCTTTTCGCCTGCATTAAGGCGGTAAAAGATCGCTGTGTCTTCATCAACACTGGCTTCCTTGATCGCACAGGCGACGAGATCCACACCTCTATGCAGATGGGTGCCGTAATCCCAAAGGCCGAAATGCAATCCAGCGCTTGGCTGCCTGCCTATGAAGCCGGCAACGTCGATGCGGGTTTGGCTGCTGGTCTTTCTGGAAAGGCACAGATCGGCAAAGGCATGTGGGCCAAGCCTGACGCGATGGCAGAAATGCTAAAGGTCAAGATCGGCCATCCAAAGGCGGGTGCAAACACCGCTTGGGTGCCTTCGCCAACTGCGGCCACGCTTCACGCAACGCATTACCACCAAGTGAACGTGCCCGCGCTTCAAGCCGACCTAAAGTCGCGTGAAAGAGCGTCGAAGGTCGCTCTACTGACGCCGCCGATTATGCATGGTCGTAATTTGTCTAGCGAAGAAGTGCGCCGAGAACTCGATAACGCCTGTCAATCCATACTCGGTTATGTTGTGCGCTGGGTCGATCAAGGCATTGGCTGTTCCAAAGTGCCTGACATCAATGATGTGGCGCTCATGGAAGACCGAGCTACGCTGCGCATTTCGTCACAGTACCTTGCCAACTGGATGCTGCACGGCATCTGCACTGCGGACGAAATCGACGCCAGCTTGCGCCGCATGGCCCCAAAGGTGGACGCGCAAAATGCGAGCGACACGGCATATGTGCCCATGGCGCCATCCTTCGATGGCATTGCCTTCCAAGCCGCGCGGGACCTTATTTTTAAGGGCATAGAGCAGCCTTCCGGCTATACCGAACCGCTCCTTCATGCGGCCCGCCGCAGGGTCAAAATGGCCTGAACTTGGACAAAGAACTTCAAGTGCGAGGGGGAACTCTCGCACTTTTTTGCTGCCGTAAGGGATCAAATCACAACCACAAGAATATCCCAAATCAGCAAAAACTAGCCAAATCGTAACTTTTCCTACCGTCATGCCCCAAGAAACAGCTTTGCGAGAGACTATCTCTGTGGCATTTGCCAGTTCACACTTAGAGCGGATCAACCGCTTAAGCTGACGCAGAAGAGTTCCGGCTTTTGAACCACGTCAGATAGGGATGGCCGGAGCAAGACGGGGCATTACTATGATCGACCGCGCAAGCGCGATAGAACAGGCTACGAAATCCGCTCAGGAATGGGTCCGAGAACTCGCCAAGTACCGCGACCCTTGCGTACGCCGTAGCACCTTTGAGCTTGCGGTTACGGTTGTTCCTTTCCTCTTGCTTTGGGGCCTTGCTTGGGCAGCTCTGTCAGTGAGCTATCTGCTTGCATTCGTGATTGCGGCGGCAAACTCTGCCTTCCTCGTCCGTCTGTTCTGCATTCAGCATGATTGTGGCCACGCCTCGTTCTACAACAACCGTAAGGTCCAAGATTGGGTTGGTCGCTGCCTTGGCGTCCTTACCCTCACCCCATACGCAGTTTGGAAACGCACCCACGCGCTGCATCATGCTCAACATGGTAACCTCGATATGCGCGGGATCGGTGACGTGATGACCCTTACCGTTGAAGAATACCGTGCACGCGGTTGGTTTGGCCGTCTTCAGTACCGCCTTTATCGCAATCCGCTCGTGCTCTTTGTTCTCGGCCCGATCTATCTGTTCCTTCTCCAGAACCGTATCCCACTTGGTCTTATGCGCTCTTGGCAGTACTGGTGGTCGGCAATGGGAACCAATCTGATGATCGCTTTGGTCATCGCAACTATGATCTGGTTCGGCGGTCTTGCCCCTGTTCTTTTGATTTATCTTCCGACTTCGGTGCTGGCTGGCGCTATCGGCATTTGGCTCTTTTATGTTCAGCACCAGTTCGAAACGACCCATTGGTCGGCAAGCGACGAATGGCAACTCCATGAAGCGGCACTCAACGGCTCATCGCATTATGTTCTGCCACGCCCGCTGAATTGGCTATCGGCGAATATCGGCATTCACCATGTTCATCATCTTTATAGCCGCATCCCCTTCTATCGCCTCCCTGAGGTCCTAAAGGATCACATGGAGCTCGCTGAGGCCCAGCGCCTTACCTTTATGGAGAGCCTGCGTTCGGTGAACATCCACCTGTGGGATGAGAAACTCGGCCGCCTTCTTTCTTTCCGCGAAGCGCGCCAACTCTACGGCTAATCAGAACCATATGTGATTTGCCTTCTTGCTCCGATTACGTCATAGTCGGAGTGTAGGCAGCGCTCTGGAGACACCGAAAAATCGGGCACAGAGCAACATAGGCAGGTTTCTTAGATGCGGTTTTTTATCGCTTTTATAGCTATTTTTGCACTCACTTCATGTGGTGGTGGGGGCGCACGAGTGTCTGGCCCAATTTCAGAAGCATGTATGGACGCAGGAAGATCTGCTGCGAATCCCTCCACCTGTTCGTGCATTCAGGTCGCCGCGAACCGAACGCTAAGTAATTCAGAGCAAAAACGCGCTGCAGACTTCTTTAAGGACCCGCAGAAAGCGCAGGACGCCCGCTCAAACACCAGCTCGTTCTGGAAACGCTACCGCGATTTTGCGAATACCGCAGAAGCGATGTGCAAAGGCTAAAGCTCGGCCACTAGGCCTTGGGCACATCGGGCCACCAAATCCAAAGCACCGTCAAAGTCCCGCGTGTAATACGGATCAGGAATGGCAGTTTCTGCTGTATTGCAAAAATCTGTAAAGAGACGAACCTGAGTTTCGCAATTTCGCGGCCTCTGACGTTCGATATTTGCAATATTGTCGCTGTCCATCGCGATGATCAGGTCAAAGTTCCAAAAGTCCTGCTGCTGAAACTGGCGCGCACGAAGATCTGACATATCGATCCCACGGCGCTGTGCAGCTGCCTGCATCGGGGCGTATGGCGGCTCACCAATATGCCAAGCTCCAGTTCCTGCGCTGTCGAGCTTCAGATGCGGTGCGAGGGCACGAACCGTAGCCTCGGCCGCGGGGCTGCGGCAGATATTTCCAAGGCAAACGAATAAAATTGAGTGGGTCATGTGTCTGTCTGGTCAGGCGTCCTTAAAGTTCCCGCAAGGCCAATTGTGACTGCACCAAGTCCAACGATCATCATAAAAGCGACTTCCAAAGAGTAAGCCTCAGCAACAAATCCGATGATTGGCGGCCCCATAAGTAGTCCGCCATAGGCAAGGGTCGCAACGCCAGCGATGGCGCGGCCTGTGCTGATACCAGGCTGCTGACCCGCGCGCGTAAACGCGAGCGGTACGATCAAAGCATAGGCAATCCCCATCAAACCAAAGCCAAAAATCGCCAATGTGATATCCTGTGCTGTGATGACTAAGATGCCGGCGAGTACCGCCACTGTTCCAGAACTACGCGCAACCAGAACCGGCCCAAATCGGCCCACTACGAATTGACCAAGCAAGCGAACGACAACCATCATCACATTGAAGGCCGTAAAGCCAAGTGCTGCTTTTGCCTCGCTCGCTCCCTTGGCTTCGCGCAAGAAAATCGCAGACCAATCCCCCATAGCGCCTTCACCGATGGCAGAGGACATTGAGAACAGCCCCACGAGCAAAAGCGCGCCACGCGGAAATACGAAAAGGGGACCGCGTGACGTTGCCGCTTTTTCGGACTCCCACCCAATGAATGAAAATGGCAGGAGAAGCACCAAACAAAGCGCAGCGCCGATGAGGAAATGTTCGAAAAGCGTCAGGCCAACTTTCACCGCGAGGAATGCGCTCGCGGCCCCTCCCCCCGCACCAAGTGAGAACATGGCATGAAACGAAGACATCACCGATCGTTTCATATGTTTTTCAACCTCGGCCGCCCACGCGTTCATGCAGACGTCCACCATTCCGTGAAAAACGCCAAAGATCGCAAAAACGAAAGCCATCTGCCAGACACTTCCAACAAGCGGTAGGGCAAGGAAGAAGACGAAATAGCCGATCATTAACCAAAGCGACGCCTTTGCTGCACCGATCTTATCAGAAAGAATACTTGCCAGCGAAAAGGAGGCGATTGCGCCAATCCCCATGCATAAGAGTAGCTGCCCAAGTACATCATGCGACGCGTTTACGCCGTCAGCCAGAGCGGGGATACGAGTTGACCAGATACCGGTAAAAGCGCCGCAAAGCATGAACATTGCAGCGACTGCACGCCAAGGTGTTCGAATCTTCATAAAGCCCCCCAATTCGTGGGGGACAGTGCGTCACATCAAACGGATTGGCAATCCGTTGAACGTGTCAACGGATTGCCAAAAAGACCATCAGTTTTTGCCGTGGTCCATGCTACCGTGGTCCATTGTACTCTGGCTATTGCTGGCAGGATTTTCGGTGCGTCCGAGCTGAACAGGGATTTCGACGTCAAGCGTCAGGCCGCTCTCAAAAACCAGCGTTACAGAGATGGGTTCGCCGTCTACAAAAGGTGCATTGAGACCCATGAACATTACATGGTCAGCGCCACGCATAAGTAGGTGTTCGCTTCCTGCCTCAACGGGAAAACCACCTTCGACTTTGCGCATCTTTGCGACACCGTCTTCCATAATGTGCGTGTGTAGTTCGACGCGTGCAGCGACATCCGAACGCACATCCAAAAGTCGATCGTCGGTGTCACCTGTGTTGCGAATAGTAAAGAATGCAGCGCCTGACGTCGCGTTTGCGCCTGCCGAAAGCGCATAGGGATCAACAATCTCAATGATGCTCTCAGCGTTGACTGCGGATGCGAAAAGTGCAGCAAAAGCCGCCGATAGAAGGGTCGTTTTCATTTTAGGACTCCAAGGTTTGTATTTGAATTTCGATTGTAATTTCAAATAACAGTCGGAGGTCCGCGAGCAGGGCGAAGGCCATGCTCGTATGAGTTCCAGTTTTCAGGTTCGGCACCAAGGCCAAGTGCAACCACTCGCTCTTGCCGAACGAATTCAGGCGCAAAGAGCGCAATATCTACGAAAAAGCCAGAAACGCAGTCAGGGCAGAAATGTGCAGGTCCGACGGGATTACCGTCTTGATCCACAGAAACAGAAACAGCAACGCCACCTTGGCAAAGAACAACTTCGCCCGCGACAGTCTTTAGCTCGCCACGTGCCATTGCCATTTGCTGCGAAGTCAGCAGCAAAATCGCAATCATTAGGCTCGATAGCACTGTGGCAACGCGTTTCATAAGAGATGAAGTAACAGGTTACGCGCTGTCTTCAAGGGGACTCGTTGACGCGCACGAAATCGAAGTAGACAGGCCAAATTGCCTATCCCATAAGGCGCATATGAAGCCGACTCTTTTGCCCTTGCCGATTGATGACGTTCTTCCTGAGTTGATAGCTTGCTTAGGGACGCATAAGCGCGCCGTTCTGGTCGCGCCCCCAGGCGCCGGTAAGACGACACGAGTCCCCCGTGCGCTTCTCGATGCCAACTTAACGACTGGACGAATTCTCGTCTTGGAACCGCGCCGCCTCGCCGCACGAGCCGTCACAGAGCGGATTGCCGAAGAGTTAGGCGAGCCTTGCGGCCAGACCGTTGGTTATCGCATTCGAGGCGAGAGCAAGACATCTAAAGAGACCCGTATCGAAATCGTCACCGAAGGCATCCTTACTCGGATGATCCAGAGTGACCCCGAACTGAACGGGGTCGGCGCAGTTATTTTTGACGAATTCCACGAGCGTTCGCTCAATGCGGATCTGGGTCTAGCCCTGACTTGGGAAATCAAACAAGCGTTGCGAGATGACCTTTTGCTCCTCGTGATGTCTGCAACGCTTCATACTGGTCCGGTCGCCGAACTATTGAACGATGCACCGATTGTGACCGCCGAGGGCCGCACATTTCCCGTTGAAACAAAGTTCCTTGATAAGCCCATCCCAAAGGAGACTAGGTTTGAGGATGCTGTCGCAAACCTAGTACTGGATGCACTGAGTAAAACCGAAGGCGGCGTTCTTGTCTTTCTACCAGGTGAGGGTGAAATTCGCCGTCTCGAAACCAAACTCAAGGATCGCTTGCCACAAGGCACTGTGCTTCGCCCATTGTTCGGAGCACTGCCATTCGAAGAGCAGAGGTCAGCGATTTGTCCGCTGAGCAAGGGGCGCAAAATCGTCCTTGCGACTTCCATTGCGGAAACGTCACTGACCATCGAAGATATCAGGGTTGTCATTGATGGCGGCCGCACGCGGCGGTCGCGCTATGACCCATCCTCTGGGATGTCGCGGCTCGTCACCGAGAAAGTGAGCAAGGCAGAAGCGACGCAGCGTGCAGGCCGCGCGGGCCGTGTCGCTGAAGGGATTGCCTATAAGCTTTGGACCAAAGGCGAGGACGGCGCGCTTTCACTGTTCCCCCCAGCCGAGATCGAGGTCGCTGATCTTGCCGGTCTCGCACTCGAAATGGCTGTCTGGGGAACAAGCGAGCTCCCATTTCTCACGGCCCCACCCGAAGGAACACTACGAGAGGCTGTTGCACTCTTAAAGTCGCTCAACGCACTAGACGTACAAGAACGCATCACAGATCATGGCAAGAGCCTCGCGACCCTGCCCTTGCACCCTCGGCTTGCGCATATGCTTCAACTTGCTGGCAAAGCCGCCGCACCTATCGCTGGTATTCTTGCTGATCGTGATCCCCTAAGGAACGCGCCCGTTGACCTTGCACTTCGGGTAAAGGCGTTGCGAGGGTCTTACCGTGGCCCTGGTCAACTTCATACGCCAGCCCTCGCACGCATTCAGCAAGAAACGCGTCGCCTATCGCAAGGGCTTGTCGAAAAGCCATCAATGGCGCTCGGAGAGATGGTTGCTCTGGCCTATCCTGACCGCATCGCGATGCGCCGAGAGGGTGACGCCCCTCGCTACATCCTTTCTGGTGGGAAAGGTGCTGTGCTTGACGCAGGTGATCCCTTCGCGGGCCAGAAATTTCTGGTAGCGACTGATCTTGACGGCGACCCGAGGGAAGCACGAATTCGACAAGCCGCCCTTATCAGCGAAGGCGTGATCCGAGAGCTCTTTGCAGATCAAATCCGCAACAAGCAAACCTGTGAGTGGTCCAAGCGCGAACGACGCGTAATTGCACAGGAGGTTGAAACTCTCGGTGCTCTGACCTTGTCATCTCAGAAGTGGAGCGCCGCCCCATCAGAGAATATCGCCCTTGCGATGCTAACGGGCGTACGCGAACTTGGGATTAAACTCGATGGTGCTGCCAAGCGGCTCCGCGCACGCGTCGAGCTTTTGCGCCAAGGCGGTGCGGACCTTCCCGCGATGGATGATAAAAGCCTCCTTGCAACACTGGAAGATTGGCTACTTCCGCATCTCGGTGGCATCAAGACGGCAGATGACTGGAAGAGGTTCAACCCTCATGATGCGCTCATGGGCATGCTAGATTGGAACCAACAGCAAAAACTGGATCAACAAGCGCCCGCACATTTCACAACCCCTCTGGGGCGCAAAGTCCCAATCGACTACGATGGCGAATTCCCTGAGATTACGCTTCGGCTTCAAGAAATGTTTGGCGTCACACGCCATCCAATGATTGGGCGCGAGCCGATCCGCGTGGTCCTTCTGTCGCCCGGAGGTAAGCCGATCCAGATAACGCGCGATATCCCAGGGTTCTGGGCGTCATCCTATGAGGATGTTCGCAAAGACATGCGCGGACGTTATCCCAAACACCCTTGGCCCGACGATCCAACCGTTGCCGAGCCGACGCTGAGAGCAAAACCGCGAACATAAAAAAGGGACGCAAATTGCGTCCCTTCTAGTTCGTGGTGTGGAAGACTGATCAGTCCCACCAGGGTCCGTGGCAACCCGCAGGACCGTCGATGCGCTCAAAGCCGTGCATGCCAAAGAAGTCACGTTGCGCCTGAACCAAGTCGGTTGTGCCGCGACCACGCGCCATAGAGTCGATCCATGCCAATGCTGCCGAGAACGCAGGAACCGGATGTCCGCCAGAGATCGCAGCGGCAGTTACGCGGCGCAGTGCTGGTAGAGCTGACTGAAGTCGAGCAGCAAAGGCTGGGGCAAAGACCAGCTGACCGGCAGGAAGTTCACCGCGGAAAGCCGCCGAGATATCGTCGAGCAATGCAGAGCGGATGATGCAACCAGCGCGCCAAACCTCGGCGATACGAGCGAAATCGAGGTTCCAGCTATACTCCTCTGAGGCAGCCGAAAGAATGCGGAAACCTTGAGCATATGCAATGATACGAGCAGCAAGGAGCGCGTTCTCATAATCCTCGACTGAAAGATCAACCGACAGAAGCGGCGTCTTGAGGATGGTTTCGCCAAGTTCGCGCGTCGACTTTTCGGCTGACCAGCTACGAGCGCCAACGGCCGCTTCGATTGCAGAGGCAGACTGGCCGAGTTTGAGCGCTTCAATCGCGGTCCAACGACCGGTGCCTTTTTGGCCAGCGCGGTCAACGATTACATCAACCGCCGGACCACCTGTTTGTTTATCGACAGCCTGAAGAACGATGCCGGAAATCTCGACAAGATAGGACTTTAGCGCGCCCTTGTCCCACGCTTCGAACTGAGCGCCAATCGCGGCGGGCGTCATGCCTTGGCCATATCGCATAAGGCCATAGGCTTCGGCGATCATCTGCATATCAGCATATTCAATGCCGTTGTGCACTGTCTTCACGAAGTGACCTGCTCCATCTGGACCGAGGTGGTCAGCGCAGGGCTCTCCATTGAACTTTGCCGAAATGGCTTCGATCACCGGACGGATGCCTTCGAAAGCAGCGGGCGTTCCGCCCACCATGATCGACGGACCATTGCGTGCGCCCTCTTCGCCGCCTGAAACGCCCATACCGATAAAGGTCAGACCACGGCCCTCGACCAGAGCGGTACGGCGACGTGTATCGTGGAAATCGGTGTTACCAGCATCGATGATCGCATCACCGGGTTCGAGAATGGCGCAAAGCTCGTCAATGGCCGAGTCTACGGGTCCACCGGCGGGCACCATAAGGATGATCGCACGCGGCTTAGGCATCGCGCGAGCCATTGCCTCGAGGCTGTCGTGTGCAGTCAGCTTCGCGGAGAGCGACCCTGCTTCATCAACAAATTCATTGGTAACGGTTGCGGTACGGTTAGCCACATGAAGCGCAAAGCCGTTGTCCAGAATGTTCAGCGCAAGTGCGCTGCCCATGGTGCCGAGGCCATAAAGCCCCAGAGTTGCCAAGTCAGCCATACAAGGAATCCCTTTTGGTACGTGCGATTTGTATTCAACTGCATGCTGTGATAGGAAAATGCAACCAAACAAAGCAATAAACACCGTTTCTGAGCAGCAGGTCTCCTTAAAAGAGTGGTTAATTTTCTAAAAACGATGTGGAGTGGCGTTTTCGAGCCGCTGATCAAACGTCCCCCTGCATTGCAGGTTGCAGCGCTTTGCTATCGTGAGACAGAAAACAACCACGAGATTTTGCTTATCACATCGTCAAATGGTCGATGGATTTTGCCCAAGGGTTGGCCAATTGACGGCCTTTTGGGTCATCAGGCCGCCCTCCAAGAGGCTTGGGAAGAAGC
>CAYWUN010000026.1:0-13633 GCA_964461315.1 uncultured Aestuarium sp. | reverse complement strand
TGGAAAACGCTCGACCGTGACTTAGGTCGCATTTCCAGACTGGAAGCAGCAACACTCTATACCTCAAAGCCAATGGTAGGGATGGGCATCAGTCTCGTCTTTATCATTGTGGCAGGCCTTGGCGCAGCACTCCTATTTGAAGGTGGTGCGTCGAACTATGTCGTTATCGCAGCTGCGATTTTCGGAGCCTATATGGCGATGAACATCGGCGCCAACGACGTCGCTAACAACATGGGCCCCGCAGTTGGCGCAAACGCGCTCACCATGGGCGGTGCGATCGTGATCGCTGCGCTCTGCGAAAGTGCCGGAGCACTTCTTGCCGGTGGCGATGTTGTCTCGACCATCTCCAAGGGCATTATTGATCCTAGCTCGGTTGCTGAAACCCGCGTCTTCATCTGGGCGATGATGGCCGCGCTTGTATCTTCGGCGCTTTGGGTAAACCTCGCGACTTGGGTCGGCGCACCTGTTTCGACCACTCACTCGGTTGTGGGCGGCGTGATGGGCGCAGGCATTGCAGCCGCTGGGTTCACTGCTGTGAACTGGCCGACGATGGGCACCATTGCGTTGAGCTGGGTGATTTCACCACTGCTCGGCGGCGCAATTGCTGCTGGCTTCCTTGCATTCATTAAGTGGGCAATCATTTATCGCGATGACAAGATCGCGGCTGCTCAGCGCTGGGTTCCTGTCCTCATGGGGATCATGGCAGGCGTTTTTGCAACCTACCTCGCAATGAAGGGTCTCAAGAAACTTATCAGCGTTGACCTGCCAACAGCTGTCATCGTCGGCATCGCAATCGGCGGTTTGGTCTATGTCGTTTCAGCACCTTACGTCCGTCGCAAATCCGAAGGGCTTGAGAACCGCAACAAGTCTCTAAAGGTACTCTTTGCGCTTCCGCTGGTTCTCTCCGCAGCTCTTCTGTCGTTCGCCCATGGTGCCAACGACGTCGCAAACGCTGTGGGGCCACTTGCAGCAATCGTTCACGCTGAAGAATTTGGCGAGTTCGCGGGCAAAGTTCATATCCCTCTTTGGGTCATGGTTATCGGCGCATTTGGTATTTCGTTCGGCCTTATCCTGTTCGGACCGAAGCTCATTCGCATGGTAGGAAGTCAGATTACCAAGCTGAACCCGATGCGCGCTTACTGCGTGGCACTGTCAGCTGCGATCACAGTGATCGTAGCAAGTTGGCTTGGTCTCCCAGTATCGTCGACACACATCGCAGTTGGCGGCGTCTTCGGCGTGGGTTTCTTCCGCGAATGGCATGCAGAACGTCGTGCGCGTAACCCCAACAAATCACGCCCACCGGCAAAGCGTATTGCCCCCGAAGAACGCCGTCGCCGCAAACTGGTTCGACGCTCGCACTTTATGACGATCGTTGCTGCTTGGGTGATTACAGTTCCTGCCGCAGCAGGGATGTCAGCCGTGATCTTTTACGTGTTGAACATGATGTTCGTCTAATCGAGAGACACGAACAAATTTACAAAGGAGCGGCGAAAGTCGCTCCTTTTTTGTGCGACGGAATCCTTTGTGACATGCGTATCATCTCCAACAAGCGTTGAAGGAATACAAAATGACCCACGATCACGACCACGGCCTCCGCCACGACCTCCCCCGACTGATTGGCCGCCGAAAAGCTCTTGCGTTCTTAGGTGCAGCAGCTGGATTGGGCTTTGCCGGCCCCGCCGCTGCTCAGGACATTCTCTCTTGCGTTGCTGACGCATGGGAAACCGCGGGCCCCTACCCCGCAGATGGCACAAATGCAAAAGCGGGCCAAATGATTAACGTTTTGACGCAAGAGGGCGTCATACGCGAGGACCTGCGCACATCGTTTGCAGGCATGACACCGACGGCGGATGGCCTTCAACTCGACGTGACGCTCCAACTCGTAAACGTAAACGCTGCCTGTGCTCCTCTAGAAGGTCTCGCCATTTACCTCTGGCACTGTGACACGATTGGCCAGTACTCTCTCTATGACACCACAGATCGCAACTATCTGCGCGGCGTGGGTGTCTCTGATGCTGAAGGCAAGGTGAAGTTCACAACGATTTTCCCCGGCTGTTACGATGGTCGCTGGCCACACATGCATTTTGAAGTCTTCTCGTCAGCAGCCGACATAGCAACAGGCCGAGACAGCATGCTTATCTCACAGGTCGCATTGCCAGAAGCAGAGTGCTCTGCCGTCTACGCTACTGATAGTCGATATACTCGGAGCGCCAGCAATCTAACGCGCCAGTCGCTTTCGCGTGACATGGTGTTCTCGGACAGTACCGAAGCCCAAATGGAACAGCGCACATTGTCGCTCAACGGAGATCCAACCACAGGCTATGCTGGCACTGTTATGATTGGCCTAGAAGCCTAAGGTTAGGCCGGTGAAAGAAAAAGGGGCATAAGCGCCCCTTTTTTATTTCCCGAGACACCAGCGCATGATGGCTTTTTGCGCGTGCAGACGGTTCTCTGCCTCATCAAAGATCACCGAGTTAGGACCGTCCATTACCGACGAAGTCGCTTCGTCATCGCGATGCGCCGGCAAGCAGTGCATAAAGAGGGCATTAGGCTTTGCCGCCGCCATTAATGCATCATTTACCTGATATCCGCGAAGCTGGTTATGACGACGCTCGCGCGCAGATGCCGGATCATGCATCGATACCCAAGTATCGGTGACAACCAAATCAGCGCCTTCGACGGCCTTCATGGGATCGCGTTCAATCGTAACGTTGACGCCTTTTGCCCGCGCTTCCTCGACAAAGACCATTTCAGGATCGAGCGGCGGAGGACCGGTAAAGGTGAAATCAAAACCGAACTGACCCGCAGCATGGATGAACGAGGCAGCAACGTTGTTTCCGTCTCCCGACCAGACGACCTTTTTGCCTTTGATCGGGCCGCGATGCTCTTCAAATGTCAGAATGTCAGCCATGATCTGACAGGGGTGCGTCCGGTTCGTCAGACCGTTGATCACAGGCACGGTGGCATATTCTGCCATCTCAAGCAGCGTTTGCTCTTCGAACGTTCGGATCATGATCAGATCGACATAGCGCGACAACACCCGAGCCGTATCCGCAATGGTTTCGCCGTGGCCAAGCTGCATATCAGCGCCTGAGAGAACCATTGTCTGGCCGCCCATCTGGCGCACACCAACGTCAAACGAGACGCGGGTACGCGTAGAGGGCTTTTCAAAGATCAAAGCGACCATGTGCCCATCAAGTGGCTTGTCTTCATCGGGCGTCCCCTTGGGCAGACCCGCGCGCGCCTCTTTGATTGAACGAGCGGCGTCAATCATGCTCCTCAAGTCTTCAGGAGTGGTGGCGTTTATATCAAGAAAATGTTTCATCTTTTATCTTTCGGGCCCAAGGCCTTGGTACGGCCGACTTGGGCTTTATTACTCTTACTTACTGCGGTTTTACGGCCGTTGCAGCGGCTTCAATACGATTGAGAGCTGCGCTGATGTCCTCGTCCGTGATGTTCAGCGGTGGCAACAAACGCACAACGTTGTCGCCAGCAGGCACCAAAAGCACCTCTGCCGCATAGCCCGCCTTTACGAAATCAAGGTTCGAAACCGTTGGCTTTAGTTTGAGCCCAAGCATCAGACCTGAGCCGCGCACTTCTTCAAAGATATCAGGATTACTCGCCACAAGGCCCTCAAGCGATTGGCGTAGCAACCCAGCTTTACGGTTCACTTCGGAGAGGAACTCATCGTTCGAAACGATATCCATCACCTTATTGCCCACCGCACAGGCAAGCGGGTTGCCGCCATAAGTGGACCCATGGGTGCCGGCAGTCATACCGGATGCCCCGCTTTCGGTGGCAAGCACAGCACCAAGCGGGAAGCCACCGCCGATGCCCTTGGCGACCATCATGATATCAGGCGTGACACCGGACCACTCATGCGCAAAGAGCTTGCCTGTCCGTCCCATACCGCATTGAACCTCATCTAGTATGAGAAGAATGCCGTGTTCATCGCAAAGATCACGAAGACCTTTTAGGCACGGATCAGGAAGGGGACGAATGCCGCCCTCGCCTTGCACAGGCTCGACAAGGATCGCACATACATCGGACTTGGCTGCGGCAGCAGTCAACGCCTCGTGATCGCCCCACTTGAGATGCACAAATCCGGGAAGGAGCGGACCAAATCCTTTGACCATCTTTTCGGAACCCGCCGCCGCGATACCTGCGGAAGAACGGCCATGGAAAGACCCGTCAAAGGTAATGATGTTAACGCGCTCGGGCTGACCTTTGTCATAGAAATGCTTGCGCGCCATTTTCACCGCGAGTTCACAAGCCTCGGTGCCCGAATTGGTAAAGAACACTGTGTCCGCAAAGCTTGCTTCAACAAGCTTGTCCGCCAGCTTCTGCTGCTGCTCGATGTTGTAAAGGTTCGAGACATGCCAGAGCTTGCCTGCCTGCTCAGTCAGCGCGGAAACGAGTTCGGGATTTGCGTGGCCCAAAGCGTTGACGGCGATACCAGCGCCCAGATCCAAGAAACGTCGCCCGTCGGCCTCGATCAGCCAAGAGCCTTCGCCTTTGACGAAGTTCAATGGTGCACGGTTATAGGTCGGAAGAACGCTGGGGATCATTGAGTTACCCTTTAAAAATAGGAGCCTGATTGGTGCCGCAGTGGCAAAGGCATGTCAACGTGTAAGGGGGAAAGATGAATGCGCAAATGGGCGCACGGCGCTTTTTTCAGCGTCGGCGTCGAATCACAATGGTATGAGCGCGTTTCATCATGAGGCTGCGTATAGGGCCAATTAACCCTACACGCTATAGCTTTGTTTATTATGCCTTTAGGCGATATCCCGTGCGGAACCAGTTCCAGCAGATGCCAAGAACGACCGCGCAGGCAAGCGAGACGATCCAAAGCCCTTGCCAGGGGCTGCTGTCAGAAACACCGATCATCCCATATCGTACTCCGTCGATGATGTAGAAAAACGGGTTGAAATGGCTGAGCTTGTTTAAAACGGGTGGCAACGCATCAATCGAATAAAACGTACCTGACAGGAACGAGAGAGGTGTCACAATAAAGTTCGAAATCGCCGCGAGCTGATCGAACTTATTTGCAAAGAGCGCCGCGATGATCCCCATGCCGCCCATGAAGATTGCGCCAAGTACCACAAAGACCAGCGCCCATTGGGGATGAACCATACCGACGCCCAAGAAAAGCCAAACACCGACAGCGATAACAACGGCGACCAAAAGGCCCCGCGCGACCGCACCAAAGATATAACCAAGCACAAGCTCGAGCGGCGAAAGCGGCGGCATCAGGGTATCAACAATGTTGCCCTGCACTTTAGCGGACGTCAAAGACGACGACGAATTCGCAAAAGAGTTTTGGATCACCGTCATTGTAAGAATGCCCGGCGCGAGGAAATGCATAAAGGGCATTCCCATGACGTCCCCGCGTTTGGATCCGATTGCGATGGTGAAAATCATCAAGAACAGACCCGCATTAATAAGCGGAGCCATAATCGTCTGAGACCAGACATTCATGAAGCGCATGATCTCTCGGCGGATCAAAGTGTAGAGTCCAAGCCAGTTCACCATGCCGAAACGGCGAACACCCATACTCGAAAAGTCTGACATGTTTGCTGCTCTCTTACCTTTTGATGATTCGAACGCTTGTATCTGCCGCCAGCGTGCTTAGAATAGGCAGCTGACCGATGATAAAGACGGGATATGCCATAGGGGCCCGTCACTCAAGCGCAAGGAATTCAAAATGTCCTGGACCGACGAACGCGTCGAGCTACTCAAGAAGATGTGGGGCGAGGGTCAATCCGCCAGCCAGATCGCAAAAGAGTTGGGTGGTGTCACCCGTAACGCCGTAATCGGTAAAGTGCACCGCTTAGGGCTTTCCAACCGTGCTGGAAGCGGTGCAACCGCTGCACCTGCTGCAAAAGCAGCACCAGCCAAGGAGAAGCCAGCAGCCGCGGCGGCCCCCAAACCCAAGGTCGAGCCAAAGCCCGCGCCGCAACCGCGAGCCGCAGCAAAGCCGAGGGTCGAAGAAGACAACGAGCCTGCGCCGATCCCAATGAGCGCCGCGCGACGCGCGATTATTCCCGCTGGGCAGCCACTTCCACCGCAGCCATCGGCCAATGAAATCAGCCCTGAGGCCCTTGCGAAAGTGAATGAGGTCGAAAAGACCGCAAAGCGCCTAAGCTTGATGGAACTCACCGAGCGCACTTGCAAATGGCCTATTGGCGACCCTGCTACAGATAACTTCTGGTTTTGCGGTCTCCCCTCTCAACAGGGAAAACCATATTGCGAAGCCCACGTTGGCGTAGCATTCCAGCCAATGAGCGCGCGCCGCGACCGTCGTCGCTAAGAGCGAACGCAATCTCTTGAAAACGGGCGGCTTAGGCCGCCCTTTTTAGTTTTCACTGACTTTTTCAGTCCAAGCCTTCAAAGGTTGGATGGCCACCCACAGCGCCTCGCCTTGTGGGGTCATTGCATATTCAACTCGAGGAGGCACTTCGCTGAACGACGTGCGACTCACCAGACCATCGGCCGTCATCTCTGCCAAAGCTGAGGACAGCATTTTATCTGAAACGGGTCCCAGAGCGAAGCGTATGTCCCCAAAGCGACAGGAACCACGCGCGAGTTCCATCAGGATTCGCGGCTTCCACTTCTTCGAAATCGTTGCCAAAGCCAGTTCGTAAGGACATTCGCTTTGGCGAGACTTATAAATGAAATCGGCCATACTTACTTATCCGTAAGCATGGCCGATCTGTAAAGATATACGGACGCTTAGGCGCGTTCGGAATATTCGATTGTGTCTGTATTCACGATGATCGCCTCACCAGTGCCGATAAACGGCGGAACAGTGATACGTACACCGTTATCGAGGATCGCAGGCTTATAGCTGTTTGCAGCAGTCTGACCCTTAACAACTGGCTCAGTCTCAGCGATGACGCAGGTGACTTTCTGCGGGATCGAAACGCCAAGTGGCTCTTCGCCATAGTATTCTACGGTTGCGGTCATACCGTCCTGAAGGAACGGACGACGCTCTCCAAGAAGTTCCGCGTCGATCTCAACCTGCTCATAGGTTTCAGTGTCCATGAATACGAGACGGCCGTCAGTTTCATAAAGGAACTGCTGGTCTTTTTGATCGAGGCGAACGCGCTCGACTTTGTCTTCCGAACGGAAGCGCTCGTTGAGCTTGCGGCCGTCGCGGATGTTCTTGAGTTCAACCTGAGCAAATGCACCGCCCTTACCGGGCTTCACATGGCTCACCTTTACAGCAGCCCAAAGTCCACCCTCGTGATCGAGAATGTTGCCGGGCTTGATTTCGTTACCGTTGATTTTGGGCATTGGATCACTTCACGTAATTGTGTCAAAAACTTGTCGATCGGTTAATCGATCCTACATATGGCGTCGTTTATCGGCTTTTTCTCGCAAAATATAGCAAGACGGCCGCCCAACCTATGCACGTAGTGCATGGCTGCCATTCCAAATGAGGACCCCCGAATCGGATCAAAATAGGCATATTGCCCCTCACGCCATGACTACAAGAGCAAAAACAAAAAAGGATACGGAATGACCGATTTCGTTGACGGCACCGCGTTTAACAATGAGCAAGGCAACCGCGCCCGCAAACTGTTTGCAGCGGTGGTCCTCGCAGCGCTCGATGACGCGATTGCTGACGACAAAAAATACGGCAACGGCCCAGAGCAAATTGCTCGTTGGGCACGTTCGCGCGATGGCCGCGAGGTTCTCTCGTGTGCGGGCATCGACCCGAACGAACGCGTTGTCAAAGGCCTGATGGAATTCGTCAGCAAGGGTGTGCGTACTTCGGTTGCACTCTCGCGCGAAGAAAGCGAACGCCGTCACGCAGCCGAGATGGAAGCTGCATAAGCTTTTCAAAGACTGCTTTAGAGCGAAAAAACGCGGCCCTCTGCTCGGGCCGCGTTTTTTGTTTTCCTAGGCCGAACGCCGCCGACCTATACGGCGCGCTTGAAGCAATGAATCCTCAAACACCTGAGATGCCAATTCCTTCGCGCGCAAGACATCGCTATCGCTTAAACGCGCAATCGAAGGCGCCATTTTACGCAGCGTGCGCGCACGAAAAGTCATGCGCTCGGCGAGGATCTTTAGAAATTGCTCTTTCTCTCTTACGGGGTGAAAGACACCACGATCTATCGCATCATCATTCTCGAGCCAGTCGCGAAGCATATCAGGATCGGTGGCAAAAAGGTTATGAATGAACCACTCAGGCGCATAAGTCCGAAGATTACCAACAGCATATCCATCCAATGCATGCGCATGAGAATAGCAAAAGAGCTCGTCATTCGACTGCAGGCGCGGATTTATGTCTTCATCACTATCAGTTACCCGAAGCTCATAGAGCCGATCGACGAGCCTTGCAGAGATACGGGTCAAAGCAAATGTGGCTTTCCAATGCTCCATCCCCTTTAAACGCCGAGCGAACATGTGATCCGCCACGCCAAGCCGAGAAGGGTCGAGCCCCAAGATATCCTCTTTGGCATCTGAGAATTGAGCGACAAATTCCGCAACGTTCCCTTTGAGATATACGTCCGGTTCAATCAGCCAATAATAGTCATAGCCACTTCGATCCAGCCTCAAGGCATAGAGAGCATAGTCACCGCAGCGCCACCCCCAATCTGGTACGACCCGAAGGTCCATCGCACCCAACAATTCGTCATTGATCGCCGTAGCGCCTTGCGGCACTGGATGCTTGCCAGTGTCATGAAAAACTGGGACAGCCTCGATGTCTGCGGAAGCCAATTATCATGCAACCGTACTTCGGCCTCACCCCAAGTGTGGCAACGAATACCAAATATCTGCTTCATTCTGCCTGTCCATGTCGTCGCATTTTGTGCCCAAAAAATGGAATACGATCTATTTCCTGCAATCTTAGGCAAATGATGTGAAAACAACAATGAATTGTTCGTTGATCCGAAAAGGAACCCCGTGGCGCTTTGCGATTACGCGCAGTCGCCATGGGACTGGAATCGTTGCAGTCCCGTGATACATCGGGGGCAAAGGAGACCCGATGACCAAAGCTATCATGATTCAAGGGGCCGGCTCTAACGTCGGGAAGTCCATGCTTGTTGCAGGCATTGCGCGGGCCTTGGTCAAGCGCGGCCTCAAAGTCGCTCCCTTCAAGCCTCAGAACATGTCCAATAATGCAGCGGTCACGATTGACGGTGGCGAAATTGGCCGCGCTCAGGCTCTTCAAGCACTTGCCGCTGGCATTGACCCAGTCGTTGACATGAACCCTGTGCTTCTCAAGCCCGAAACCGATATCGGCGCCTCTGTGATCGTACAGGGCAAGCGCATTGCGACACTCAAAGCTCGCGACTATGGCAAAATGAAATCGACGCTGATGCCGGCTGTGCTCGAGAGCTTTCAGCGGCTCTCAAAGATAGTCGACATAATCGTCGTTGAAGGTGCAGGAAGCCCCGCCGAGGTTAACCTACGTTCTGGTGACATCGCAAACATGGGTTTTGCAGAGGCCGCGAATGTGCCTGTTGTCCTTATCGGTGATATCGACCGAGGTGGCGTGATCGCTCAACTCGTTGGTACGTATGCTGTGCTCCCTAAAGAAGATCGCGACCGCATCGTCGGTTTCGGCGTAAACAAATTCAGAGGCGACACGAGCCTCTTTAACGACGGCATGGACTTTGTTTCCGAGCGCACCAAATGGGCCCCGCTTGGGATCATTCCGTGGTTCACAGACGCTTGGAAACTCCCCGCCGAAGACGTCATGGATGTTGCTTCCCGTCCTGGAGGCCCAATCAAGGTCGTCGTTCCACGCCTGCCGCGCATCGCAAACTTTGATGACCTAGACCCGCTTTCGGCAGAGCCTGACGTGAGCGTTGAGATTATCGAAGCTGGGCGACCTCTCCCCCTTGATGCTGATCTGGTGCTGATTCCAGGAAGCAAATCCACAATCGCCGACCTCGCATTCTTGCGACAGCAAGGATGGGACATTGACCTCTTTGCACATATCCGTCGCGGGGGCCGAGTGCTTGGTATTTGCGGTGGATACCAAATGCTTGGCCGAAAGATCATTGACGCCGAAGGGATCGAAGGTGCCCCTTGCACAGTTGACGGTCTCGGGCTCCTTGATGTGGTTACCGAGATGAAACCCTTCAAGCGGCTCGCCTTGAGCACAGGCACACATATAGAAACGGGTGAAGTGCTCTCTGGTTATGAAATCCATATCGGCGAGACGGAAGGCCCGGACCGTGAAAGAGCTTGGATCGAAATTGAGAACCGCACCGAAGGCGCCCAAAGCGCAGATGGCAAAGTGAGGGGCTGTTATATCCACGGTCTTTTCACCGCGGACGGCTTTAGACGCGCAATGCTCAAAGAACTTGGCGGCACGCTATCCCAAACCAACTATTCGCAGGGCGTCGAGGATGCGCTCGATGCTTTAGCTGCCCACATGGAACAGCATTTGGATATTGATGCGTTGCTAGAGCTTGCAGGCGAAGTTAATTGAAGTCTTCACTTGCAAGAATGCGGTAGATTTCACGACGCACAAGCTTTCGAACGTTACGCGTAATTCGTTCGCCAAGTGCACCTTGAAGCTCTTGGCGAATGACCTCGGCAACAAGCTTGCGTAGCGCTTCTTCGTCAATGATGTTCTCATCATCCATATAGGCGGCAAGATCTTCGTCCAGTTCAGCACTAAATGCTTGGTCGGCGACATCCGAGGTAAAGGTTTCACTCGCTTCAAAGCCATTCGTTTCAAACGTCAGTTCTTCGCCATCGTCGTCGTAGTCATCCGCAACATCTTCCCATTCGTGCGAATGCTCGACCGCCGCCTCTAGGTCGGCAATTACGTCCTCGAGTGAAGGTCTTTCGTGATCATCGCTGGCCTCTACGCTTTGATGCTCGACCTCGTGAGCGCCTTCTTCTTCGTTCGCAGACACTTCATCATGCGGCATATCCTGCTCTTCGTGAACAGGCTGCTCTTCATAATGATCATCTTGCTCGCCCGACGAACTATCCTCGTCTTGATGAAGATGCTCTTCGCTTGGCTCTTCCTGATGTTCGTCTTGCTGAACAGAAGGCTCGACGATGCGAAGCGCAGGTGTCAGCACAAACTTGGCAGGCACTTCAGGCTCGGCCGGCTTTTCCGCAACGGCATCGCGCCGAGGTGCAGGTGATTGCCCCCATTCCCCGTCTGATACCAAACGGCGAATCGACGTCAAAACGTCCTCGATCTCGACATTGCTTACTGGGTCGGACATTGTTGTTCCTGCTTAGCCTCAAGCGCAAGTCTAACCCGAGACAAAGGATCAGACAACAACTCCAAGGCCAAGCAGTTAACGAAAGCTGTGGGAAACCTGTGGATTACTTCCCAAGCGCCTCAAGAACACGGTCCAACGCACGGCCCTGCTCGGAATAGGACACGGGCGCATTTTGCACGAGATTGTAATAGGTTGTGGGATCGTAGGTCTGAACATTGAGCTTGAGTTGCTCAGCAGTCATAAGCCCCATCGCCTGCAAAATCGCGTAACTGGCCAAAACCTCATTTGCACGTGCATCAAGTGCGTTAGCGCGCGCATCAAGCAAATCCTGCTCGGCGTTTAGAACTTCGAGCGTCGTGCGAGACCCAAGTCGGGCTTCTTCACGAACTCCGTCATATGCACTTTGTTGAGCCTCAATCGCGCGCGAATATGCATCGCTCGCAGCACGTGCTACAGAGTAATTCGCGTAGGCATTACCAACTGCTTCTTGGACGGAAAGCGTCGCAAGATGAAGCTGAGCGCGTGCACTATCACGGCGCGCCATTGCTTGACGGATCATACTTGCCGAAGCACCACCATTGTAAACGGGACCACCCGCGGACAAGCCAACATCGGCCGCAGTTCCCCAAGTTCCCTTGGATTCAACAAAACCGAGGCTACCGGTGAGCTTCAGGGTTGGTTTGGTCGATGCCTGAGCACGAGTAATGGCCATTTCCGCCGCCGTTACGGCATGTTGCGCCTGAATGATCGACGGATGATTGCGAACAGCAAAGGCCTTTGCCTCTTCGACGCTATAGGTCACAGGTGCGGGATTGACCGAAGCAGGGTCAGAGGGCGCGCGACCGATGGCCACACGGAATGCCTCGATCGACCGTGCAAGGTCGCCTTGGGCAACAGCCAACAGACTGCGAGCCGAAGCAAGGCGCGCTTCGCTCAGCGCAACGTCAGTTCGCGTAATCTCGCCAACATCAAAGCGATCCTGAGCAGCACGGAATTCCTGTGTAAGGACGCGAATGTTCGCTTCGCGCAGCGCGACAAACTCGCGTCCTGTCACAACATCCAAGTAAGCACTTACCGCGCCTAAAAGTACCTGTTGCTCGACATTCACAAGGGACTGACGAGTGCCCAGAACCGTTTCTTTCTGAATATCGAGCCCGATCTCATTCGCGCCAAAATCATAAAGAGTATAGCTACCCGTGAGGCCAATCTGAGTGGTCTTGCGTGTCAGATTATCAAGCGCACCACTAAAGCCGGTTGAAGCTGCCCAATTGATAACAGGTCGGAGTGAAGACATTGCCTGCGCGACATCTTCATCTGCGGCACGAAGTACCGCCCGATTCTGATCGAGAAGCCCGCTGTTATTGTAGGCACTTGAAAGCGCATCAGCGAGAGTTTCGGCCTTGGCAATCGGCGCGGCAAAAGTCAGCGCCACCGCAGCGGCCAGCTTCATCATTGATTTGCGCATTCAAACGTCCCTCGAGTCAATTCGTCCCTCTGGGACATATACGTTGCCCCGCGGGTTTTCCGTCACTCGCAGGGTAATTTATTTAGAGCGCGAACGCACGTTCCTTGGCGAACCCTTCAAGAACGGGAGCACCCGCGTTGAAAGCATCCCGCCAGTTGATTTTACCGTCAAGCTTGTAGCCAACGCGCACAACACCAAGTGCACCTTCTGCAAACAAAGCACCGATACGACCGCCCTCTTTCAGCTGAGATAGGATCGCCTCGGGCAGAATTTCAACTGCACCCTCTAGAATAATGACATCATAAGGGCCAGATTTTGCAGAACCGTTAACAAGCTCACCCGTCATCACGGCAGCATTATCGATGCCCTGTTCGGAAAGCGTGGTCTGCGCATCATTCGACATAGTTTCATCGGCTTCGACTGCGACGACGAAATCGGCAATTTTTGCAAGAACCGCCGTAGAATAGCCAAGTCCGCAGCCAAGATCCAAAACAACTTCTGTCGGCTTCACGTTCAATGCGTCGAGCATTTTTGCAAAGGTACGCGGCTCGAGAACAACTCGGGTTTTCGACAAGTCCAAATTCTCGCCGATATATGCTGCTTCGCGCTTGTCAGAAGGCACAAACAATTCGCGCTTCACATCAAGCATCGCGTCAATGATCGGGAACTTTGTCACATCAGAAGGACGGACTTGAGTATCGACCATCATGATCCGGCGGGAAGTGTAGTCTACCACGAGCGTAACTCTTTCGTTCATTAGCCTGCCAGCGTCATGCCACAAGTCGCCGCGAGGGACAATAACTGAAAGGACAAGGTTTTCCCAATCAACCGCTTGCAGCCCCCTAAAATCCGCGCTATCTGACCTCCACCACTGGCGGCGAGTTGGCGGAGTGGTGACGCAGCGGATTGCAAATCCGTGTACAGGAGTTCGATTCTCCTACTCGCCTCCAATAAAATCAAT
>CAYWUN010000025.1:0-28681 GCA_964461315.1 uncultured Aestuarium sp. | reverse complement strand
AGCTGAACTTTGAGATCGGCCATGACGAAATGGAAATCGGCATGGGTGTTCACGGCGAGCCTGGGATGCGTCGCGGCAAGCTTGAGACCGCTGACAAAGTGACTGACGAGCTGATGGGCGCGATGCTGGCCGATATGCCGCTCGGTGCTGGCGATGAGGTCGCGGTTCTTGTGAATGGTCTGGGCGCAACGGGGCCGCTAGAGCTTTACATCATTCACCGCCGTGTTGCGCAAATCCTTAGCGAGCGCGGCGTTAAGATCCACCATTCATGGGTCGGCGAATATTGCACCTCGCTCGAAATGGCGGGCGCGTCGGTGACGCTCTTGAAGCTCGATGAGGATCTCAAACTGCTTTTGGATACACCTTGCCGCACGCCTGCTCTGACCGTTGCGGGAGCTTTGGAGCCGAAGGGGACACGCACTGCGCGGCATCATGCGGGGGGAACGGCGAGCGCCGCCGTGGATCGCACCTCGCTCAAGAGCGATGGCGCTGTGACGCCACAGGTGTTTACTTCGATGATGCTCGCCGCCGCTGATGCAATCCGCGAAAACCGCGATTGGCTCTCCGAGTTGGATGGCGTCATTGGTGACGGTGACCATGGCATCACGATGGACATCGGTTGGACCGCAGTCCGCAAGGAATTCGAAGCGCTTGGCGATGAGACCATTTCCGAAATCAGTGAACGCATGGCCAAGGCGTTTCTTGACGCAGTCGGCGCATCCTCGGGGCCGCTCTATGCCTCTGCCTTCCGCTCTGCGGGCAAGGCCGTTTCGGATCGGCTCAACCTTGATGCCGCCGCGATGGTCGCTTGGGTCGAGGGTCTGTGCGACGGGATTTTGTCGCGCGGCGGCGCGTCGGTTGGGGACAAGACCATGATCGACGCTTGGGTGCCTGCGGTGAAATCGGCCAAAGAGGCATTGGCCTCTGGCGCGGACGCAAAGGGCTGCCTCGCCGCCGCTGCCGCTGGTGCAAAAGAGGGCCGCGATTACACCGCGACGATCGAAAGCAAGCGCGGGCGTTCGGCCAAGCTTGGTGAACGTTCGATCGGGCATATGGACCCTGGCGCGGCTTCTGCCCACGTCCTGCTCGAGGCGTTTACCAAGACCGCGCCTTAAGTTCACAAGCGTTCTCGGCACTTGTAACACGTATTCATGTTAAGTTATCACTTGAGAAAGTGATAACTTAACGGATTCGTTGTGACACCTTTTGAACGGCGCAAAGCCATTGCCGACTATGTCCTTGCTCATGGTGAGGTGCGGATCGATACGCTGACCGAGGAATTCGGCGTTTCGCGTATGACCATACATCGTGTCATTGACGAGCTGTCGCGTCAGGGCGTGATCCGCAAACTGCATGGTTCGGTGAGCGCTCAGCCCTCAGCGGTCTATGAAGCGCTCTTTGCCTTCCGCGAGGCTCAGGGGACAGAAGCCAAAGCCGCCCTCACCCGCGCCGCGCTTGCCCATATCGAAGCGGGGCAATCGTTAATGATCGACGATAGCACCACCTGTCAGCCGCTTGGGCCGATGCTGGCCGAGCGGTTGCCCATACATGTGGTGAGCAACAGTCTTGGCCTTGCCAATACGCTTGCAGGTGTCGAAGGGGTCTCGTTCCTCTCGACGGGCGGGGATTATCATCCGACCTATAACGCCTTTATCGGCCATGTCTGCGAGAGGGCGCTCGATGCGCTTCGGGTGCATACTTTTGTGTGTTCGGCTTCGGCGGTGCAGGACGGCGTGGCGCTCATCCACGATGCGGGGCTGACGCGGATCAAACAGGCGATGTTCCGTGCCGCCGAGAAACGCATCCTTCTTATTCACTCAGACAAATTCAGTAAACGGGCGCTGCATGCCTTTGCGGAACTCAGCGCCTTTGATCGCGTCATTACAGATGACGGTATTGATCGAGCGACCGCAGATTTTCTGGTCGCATCGGGCGTGACATTGGAAAGAGTAGCTTTGAAATGACCAAAGAGATTGATGTTCTCATTATCGGCGCTGGTATCAACGGCGCGGGATTGTTCCGAGATTTGGCTGAGCAAGGCGTGAGCTGTGCCATCGTGGATAAGGGCGACTTTGGGTCCGGCACTTCGGCTGCGCCGTCGCGTATGATCCACGGCGGATTGAAATACCTTGAAACGGGGGAATTCGGGCTGGTCGCACAATCGACCTATGAGCGGAACCTTTTGCTCAAGAATGCGCCCCATCTGATCAAACCGCTAGAAACCATGATCCCGATGTTTTCATGGCTCAAGGGGATACCTGCCGCGCTTCGCACCTTGTTTGGGTCCAAAACAGCGGCGCGGAGTCGTGGCGCTCTGCTGATCGAGGTCGGGCTTTTCATCTATGATTTCTTCGGATCGCGTGCGCGGGTGATGCCGCGTCACAGCTTTTGGACCAAGACGCGGGCAAAGCGGGAATTGCCGCTCATCACCGACCGCATCGTTGCGATGGGTTCCTATTTTGATGCGCGGGTTACGGCCCCCGAGCGGCTTGTTCTTGAACTCATAAAGGACGGCTGCGCGGCGCATTCCGGCGCGATTGCACTCAACTATACGAGCGTGACAGGTCAGGCGGACGGCGTTGTAATGGTCGAGAGCACAACGGGTGTGCAGGCATTTCGGCCAAAGATCGTGGTAAATGCCGCCGGCCCGTGGATCGACCGCGTGAACGGCGTTCTTGGGTCCGAAAGTAAATTCATCGGCGGCACCAAAGGGTCGCATGTTGTGCTTGATCACCCACAGCTTCGCGAGATGCTGAACGGGCGGATGATCTATTTCGAAACCAACGAGGGGCGTATCTGTCTGGCCTATGAATACGAGGGGCGCGTGATGCTCGGCACTTCGGACATTCGGGCGGATAACCCCGACGAGGTGGCCTGTCAGGACGACGAGATCGACTATTTCTTTGATGTTCTGCGCGACGTCTTCCCCAATCTTCCTTTGGATCGCGGTCAGATCGTCTATGCCTATTCGGGGATACGGCCCCTTCCCGCCTCTGACGGGCTGGCTGTTGGATTGATCAGCCGCGACCACTCGGTCCCCGTGATCGAGGCAACAGCAGAGCGGCCTTTTGACATTCTTTCGCTTGTCGGGGGGAAATGGACCACATTTCGCGGATTTGCCGAAGAGGTGGCGGACGATCTGCTGGGGCGGTTAGATCGAGCGCGCAGGATCTCGACCTCGGAGCTGCCTATTGGTGGCGGACGCGGGTTTTCTGAGGCTGTCGCCCAAACATCAGCGCGAGGACGGGAACTGGTCGAACGCTACGGCTCAACAGGCCTTGAGATTGCGAAGGCAGAGGGCGACCAGCCTGCGATGATTACCAATCTTGTTTCGACTTCGCAGGCCGAAATTGAATGGATTTGCAGTAACGAGCGCGTCGTTCATTTGAGCGACATTGTCATACGCCGCACGCTTGTTGCTGTGCGCGGCGAGTTGACGAAGGCTGCCTTGACTGAAATCGCGCAAATCGCGGCGCGGGTGCTTGGGTGGTCCGCTGACCGCACGCAGGAGGAACTGTCAAAGACCTATGAGATGTTGGTCGAAAAACACCGGATGCGGCTCTAATCCTGCAAGAGTAACGTTGGAAGCGCGATGACGATCAGCATCGCACCTGAAAACAAAAAGAGCCAATTCGAAAACCAAATATACCCGAACACGCCACAAAGTCCGCCAAAGGCAAAGCTAAAGAGCGTGAGGCTATGGAGCTTGAACTTGGCAATCGCATCTGAGCGATCCTGCCCCTTACCCATGAGCGCGGCGATTTCAATTCCTAGGTCCGTTGCCATTCCAGACGCATGGGTGGTGCGCACGCGGGCCTTGGATATCATCGTAGTCATCGCGTTTTGTAGCCCCATGATGAAGCTGAGAACGATGACCAGATGGGTTTCTTGCGCCCATGTCGGGCCAATGAGAAAGGCAGCGCCAAGCGCCAGAAGGATCGCGCCTTCAAAGGCCGTCACCCAGCCGTAGATGGTCCGAATGCCACGCGCCTCGCCCGTCTGAATAATGAGGGCTGCGAAGGTAGCCCCGATGATAAACGTAAGGACCAAGCCTGCAAAAGACAGCGCAAGAATGGTTTCGCGGTCAGCCAAATGCTCGACGAACATCGAGATATTGCCGGTCATATTTGCGGTAAATGAACCTGCAATCAGAAAACCGACTGCGTTTAATGCTCCGGCAATGCAAGACATCCACCCTGCAAGCATGAGGTCCATTTGAAGCGAACGCTCTTGGCCAACTCTGATAAGCACGGCGACCCTCGTTACCAACTTTGGCTGGATACTAGGGCCACCGCGATTATTTAGTAAAGCGTTGTTTTTATTGCGTTAGCTTCGCCTGCCATTGTTTGGCATAGTGCAACAAATGCTCGGTATTGCTTGGCTCGATGCGCTTGGTTTCAGGGCCTTGTACACCTTCGATACAGAGGAGTGCCGCACCAACACTGGTCCCCGTCGCAGATGCCGCGACCTCGACGCCGCCCGCGCGAATGGCTGCAAGCATCTGAATATAATCAGAGTTTCGCGCAAAAGGACCTTCGACGATCGTGGGGCCGGACGCTCCGATTAGGTTCAAACAGGTGTCCGTCATTAGCGCGAGGTAATAGGACAGCGCGACCATTTCCTGACCTTTGGTTTCGGCTTTACCGCTCCAAGAGGCTTTGCGATTGGCAAAGGGTCCGGTGTTTGGCTCGACCGCAGGGAGAAGATGAACGCCGCTCAGGACTGCGTCACGGTCCGCGTCAGTCGGTGTGATATCTCGACCGTTGCGAACGATTTCGTATTCACGACCACCCATAAACCGCGCAGTCGGGACGGGTTGACCAAGAGCATTCACGTTCATCAATGTGTCGCGTTCTGGATCGAGCGCGACCTGCGCCCCGCTCATCGCCATACAGATGACCCAAGTCCCAGTAGAGACGACAGAAAACGCGCCATTGCGCCCCAATAGATGCGGATAAAGCGAAGCGTTGGAGTCGTGGATGCCGACACGAACCGTCGTCCCACGAGCGATGCCAGTTTGCGCGGAAATGTCGTCGGTAATGGTGCCGATGACTTCGGAACATTTCTTTGCGGGGGCTATGAGGTCGCGGATACCGAGCTGATCCACAAGCGAGGAAAAGCTCCCCTCGTAGGCGTTCCAAAGATCAGTATGACAGCCAAGACTGGTGACATCCGTCGCGAGTTCACCCGTCAGACGATAGCCCCAATATTGAGGATAGGTCACGATCGCCTTGGTGCGCTCGCGCAGCGAAGGATCGGTGCTGAACAGCCAATGAAGTTGTGCACCCATGTTGAGACCCATGGGTAAACGCGGCGAGCCGGTGATGCCAAAGGCGGGACGGAGCGCATCATAGCCCGTGTCATTGTCCGGCCCAGTATGCTCGTAATCGAGCATAGGGAGTGCCTTACCGTCATGGCCGATGAGGGTGACCGCCGCGCCGTGGGTCGTGATGCTAATCGCATCAATCCCGAAACGGGTCTGAAAATCCTTGAGCGCATCTAGGAAGAACGCCCAATGCCCCTCTAGGTCAAAGTGGGGATAAGGACCGACCGTAAGCACCTTGTTAGGGCGGGTGACGACTGCGATCTCTTCGAGCGTGTCACTTTGGACCAACGCAAGTTTTGCGTTGGTCTTGCCGAGGTCAATGACTGCAATATGGGTCATGGCATGTGGAAAACGTTAACCAGAGGCGTAGCCACGGGTTCGTTGTTGGCATGTGTTTCCATGATGTCGGCCATGTAGGCCCACCATTTCTGCATCACGGGATGGCTGGGAAGATCGTCCATTCCGTGCGGTGTAGCGCGCCAGAGGACGCCAAAGAGGATGTTCGTCTCTTCGTCGAGATGGATCGAGTAATCCGAAACACCTGCCTCTTTGAGAAGCGTGGAAAGTTCGGGCCAAATCTCGTCGTGGCGGCGTTGGTATTCGTCGCGCATCCCATCGTTGAGACGCATCTTGAAGGCGTATTTTTCCATCACTTCCTCCACATTTCCCAAAGGCGCGGAAGGGCAATCACCCCGATCAGCAGCGCACCGATAAAGATCGACATTACGATACCCGGAACGTTCAACAGGCCAAGCCCAAAGGTCACAAGGCCCATGACAAAGGCCGCAATCACAACGCCGGGGATCGAGCCTGAACCGCCAAGGATATTCACGCCGCCGAGGACGACCATGGTGACGACCTCAAGCTCCATCCCGAGGCCAATGGACGGACGGGTGGAGCCCAGACGCGAGGTCAGGCAAACCGCGGCGACGCCAGACATAAGACCGGTGAGCAAGAAGAGGATCGATTTCACACGGTCGACACGGATACCCGAGAAGAGAGCGCCCGTGGCATTGTTCCCGATGGCATAGACTGCGCGGCCAAAGTTAGTTTTGTGCAAAAGAACGCCGTAGATCACTGCGATCAGGGCAAAGAGCACGAATTCGAAGCTGATAACCCAGAAGACATAGCCCTGACCGAAGAAAGCAAAGTCAGTTGGATAGCCGCGATAGGCTTGATCCCCGAGGACGATATAACTGATCCCGCGGAAAAGGCTCATGGTGCCGATGGTCACGACAATCGACGGAAGGCCCATGCCGCAGACAAGAAGCGCGTTGAACGCTCCGCAAGCAAGGCCGACCCCAAGACCGATCAGAACCAGCGTAAGGGTCGAGACGTCAAACTGCGCCGCCGCCCCCATCGCGGTCGAGGCAAGTGCGATGATCGACGCCACCGAAAGGTCAATCTCGCCAGCGATGATAAGCAGAGCCATCGCAAAAGCGATCATCGCCTTTTCGGTGAAGTTGAAAGTCGCGTCGCTCAGGTTCCAAGCATTCAGGAAATAAGGCGAGGCAAAGGAGTTCGCGATAAAGATCGCGACTGCAACGGCAAGAAGCAGCGTCTCCCAGCTTTTGATTTTCTTCTGCAGCGGGCTTTGGAGCCGATCAGGGATAAAGCGTTCGGTGGTGCTCATGCTGCCTGCTCCGCTTTCTTGAGAATGATGCGGCCCTTGGTGCGGGACGCGCGGGTGTTCACGGCAATAGCGATAATGATCGCGCTGCCGGAAATGGCCATTTGCCAGAAGGGGCTGATATTCACGACTGGGAGCGCGTTCTTGATCACACCAAGAAAGAGCGCCCCAAGGACTGCGCCACCGACAGAGCCGAGACCGCCGGAAATCGCGATACCGCCTATCACACAGGCTGCAACGACATCGAGTTCGAAGCCAAGAGCAATATCCACATAGGCAACCGCGTAGCGTGAAACCCAAAGGTATCCGGTCAAACCTGCGAGAGCGCCCGAGAAGACAAAAGCCCAAAACTGGGTGCGACCCACATCAATGCCGGTGTATACCGCTGCGTGTGGGTTGCCACCGACCGCATAGAAGGAGCGACCCAGCGTGGTGCGGTTCATCACAACATAGAAAATCGCGACCACAGCAATCGCGAACCACGACAACATCGGCAGGCCGATTTCAAAGCGCGGAACGGCCTTGAAAGCGGCGGTCATTTCATGGCTGTTCACCCACTTGCCGTCGGAAATCAGAAAGATGATCCCGCGATAGATGGTCATCGTGCCAAGTGTCACAACGATAGGCGGAATGCCGAGTTTCCAGACAAGGACACCGTTAAAGGCACCAAGAATTGTCCCAAGACCAACGGCGATCAAAAGGATCAGCACCACGGGCATATCTGGAAACGCAACGTTCAGCATCGCACTCACCATTCCAGTGAGCGCGAGCGTGGCGGCGACCGAGAGGTCGATACATTTGGTGAGGATCACCACAAGCTGACCAATCGCTAGGATGATCAAAGGAGACGTGTCGTTGAACACACCCAAAAGGTTCGACGGCGCGATGAACGCAGGAAAACGGGTCGCAACAATGCCAAGAAGGACGACAATCGCCCCAGTAAGGATCATTTCGCGGGATTTAAAAAGATTGGTCATTTACGCCTCCGCGATGCCCGCAGCATGGCGAACAAGGGTTTCGGGGGTCATGTCGGGTCCAGAGACCTCGGCTGCGATCCGGCCTTCGCGCATGACGATTACGCGGTCAGACATGCCAAGGACCTCGGGGATTTCAGAACTCACCATGATGACTGCAAGACCCTGCGAGGCAAGCTCGGCCATAAAGTCATGCACGGCAGCCTTGGAGCCGATGTCGATGCCTTTGGTCGGTTCATCAAGGATGATGACCTTGGGCTGCGTGGCGAGCCATTTTGCGATAACGACCTTTTGCTGGTTTCCTCCCGAGAGATTGCCGACAGGCGTATCAAGCGAGGCTGCACGTAGATCAAGCCGCTGTGTATATTCGCGAGCAAGCGCGAACTCCTCGGCCAATTTGATGAAGCCACTCCGCGACGTGCGCTTTAGGGACGGCAATGTGACGTTCTGGAAAATCGGCATCGGTCGGATTGCGCCCTGAAGACCACGATCCTCGGGCACATAGACGATCCCCGCCTCCACCGCTTCGGCGGGTGAACGGATTACGGTCACTTGCCCGTCGATTTTGGTCACACCCTTGGATGGTTTGGTGATGCCAAAGAGGGCTTGCATGAATTCAGAGCGGCCTGCGCCAACAAGTCCATAGAAACCAAGGATTTCTCCACGGCGCAGCGTAAAGTTAATGCCTTCGAACTCTGTCGGGTGGTCATAACCCGAGACTTGAAGCACTTCTTCACCGATGCTTGGTTCGCGCTTGGGGAAAACTTGATCAACCGAACGACCAACCATCATCTGAACAAGCTGACCTTCGGAGATGTCGGCAATCCGGCCATCGGCGACGAACTGACCGTCACGGAAAACAGTATAACGGTCCGCAATGCGGAAAATTTCGTCGAACTTGTGACTGATGAACAGGATCGCTTTGCCTTGGGCTTTGAGCTGATCGACCAGATCATAAAGTTCGTGGATTTCCTTGTGCGAAAGCGCCGCTGTGGGTTCGTCCATGATCACCACACGGGCATCAATCGAAAGCGCACGCGAGATCGCAACAAGATGCTTGGATGCAATTCCAAGTTCGCGCAGACGGGTGTCGGGGTCTATTTCTGCGCCGATGCTCTCAAGGATTTCAGCGGCCATGCGGCGCTGGCGCGCGGTATCGATCAAACCAAAGCGGCCCTTGGGTGCATGGCCCAGAAAAATGTTCTCGGCAACGGTCAAGTCATCAAAGAGCACGGTTTCTTGATGGATCGCGGTGATGCCATGCGCTGCCGCATCTTGCGCGGTAGGAAAGGAAACGGGGGTCCCGTCAACGGTGATCGCTCCGCCGTCTGGCTGATAGATTCCGGTCAGGATCTTTACGAGCGTTGACTTGCCCGCACCATTTTCACCAACAAGCGCAGTGACTTGGCCGGGATAGAGCGCAAGCTCGACCTCGGAGAGCGCTTTGACGCCTGGGAATGTCTTTGTAATGCGGTCGAGCCTTAGGACAGGCGCGTCCGTCGCAGTATTTGCCTGCATTATGTCGTTCCTGAAAAGAGTAGCCGGCGCGAGAAAACCTCGCACCGGCCATGTCGTGATTAGAAGATCGACTTGAACTGTTCGATGTTCGAAGCGTCGTAGGTGAACGGATCAGACATTGCGGCTGCGCCGGTGTCGTCAAGCGTTGCGCTGCCCATACGGCCCATCGGGATTTCCGAACCAGCGTCGGTCGCTGCGCCCTTGTGGATGTTATAAGCAAGGGTAGTTGCAGCATAGCCAAGGTCGATCGGGTTCCAGATCGCGAAGCTAACAGTTGCGCCGGACTCGACTGCACCAGCCATTTCCGACGGAAGACCAAGACCAGTTACGTTGATCTCACCGATCTTGCCAGCATCGGTCACGGCCTGGCTGGCTGCAAGGATACCAACAGTGGTCGGAGCGATGATCGCCTTGAGGTTCGGATAGCTTGCCATGAGGCCTTGGGCTTCACGATAGGACTTGTCCGAAAGGTCGTCGCCGTAAACGGTCGCAACAAGGTTCACACCCGGATAGTTCGGGAGGAAGCCTTTTGCAGCTTCGATCCATGCGTTCTGGTTGGTTGCAGTTGCCGAAGCCGACAGGATTGCAACGTCACCACCATCCGGCATGTGATCAGCAGCGAGCTTGATGATGGTGTTGCCGATCAGATCAGTCGACGACGGGTTCAGGTGCATCTGGCGACCCTCAGGCGCAACGCCCGAGTCCCACGAGATAACGGTGATACCGCGATCCATTGCTTTCTTGAGCGCAGGAACGAGGGCATCGGGATCGTTTGCCGAAATAGCGATTGCATCAACGCCCTGAGCGATCAGCGAGTTGATGACTTCGATCTGACCTTCAGCAGTGGTGTCGGTCGGACCGGTGTAGATGATCTCTACATCGCCAAGCTCGCCAGCAGCTTCTTCTGCACCCTTTGCAGCAGCTTCAAAGAAGCCAATACCAAGAGCTTTAACAACGAGCGCGATACGCACGTCTTCAGCCGAAGCGGTAGTCGCCATCAGAGCAGCAACAGCTGCGCCTACGAGATACTTACCAAATTTCATTTACTTACCTCCCAAAATGTCCGGACCTATCAGGCCGGCACCAGTTTCGCCGCGATGGCTCTTGCCAAAGCGACATGGCTCTCCGGTGTTAGATGAACACCGTCAAGATCATCGACCTGCGCATGTTCGGCAGCGTCGATAAATTGTGCTCCAACACGCGCAGCGAGCGCGGCATAGAGCGAAGCAAGCGCGCGCGATTTCGCCTCGCCACCGTCCAAAATATCGCGGATCGTGCGACCTTCGAGGATCGGCACGGGCGAGACGATGATGATTTGTGGAGCGGGCTTGCCAGCAAAGGTGGGCTTTGACTTGATCAAATTGACCAGTCGTTCCACACCTTTCATGATGTCGGTCGGAGTAAGTGAAAGACGGACCTTGAGATCGTTTGTCCCCAGCATCAGCACGACATAATCGAGCGGCTTGTGGGTCTCTAACGCGATATCAAGTCCGATATAACCATTGCGGATAGAGCCTTCGAGAGGGTCGTCATAGGCTGTGGTTCTTCCGGGTAGTCCTTCGGGAATGACCTCCCACTCCGGTCCAAGTAGACCTGAGAGGACATAAGGCCAACGGTGCGAACGTTCATAGCGCGTGCTCAGGCCATCGGCATCAATTGCCGTGGCACCGAAGGTGTTGCTATCACCAAAGCACAGAACGCTTTTCACCGTTTTCTCCCTCATTCAGCGACCCAGATTGGTATGATCTAGGACGCCACTCCTTCTGTTTGCGCGGCCGCCACTGGGACCACGATCAATGTGACTTCTGCTGCCTCAAGCATCGAAGCGGCTTTGTCAGAAATCCCCTCGTCCGTGATCACCGTGTCCACTTTGTTCAGTGGGCAAAGCACCAGACTCGAGCGTTGTTTGAATTTGGAACTGTCAGCCAGAACGATCAGCTCGTCCGCCTGACCGATCAGCTTTTGCTCCGCTTGAATGAGAAGCGGGTCCGCTTCCATCAAGCCAAGCGGCCCAACACCCTGCGCCCCCATGAACATCCGTCGTGCATAAAAGTTGCGCGTGACGTCATTCTCAAAGGGCGAAAGCACGATATTTTGCTCGCGGTAGATGACACCGCCCGAGAGCATGATCGTGTTCTTCGAATTCTTTAGAAGATGCTCTGCGATCGGAAACGAGTTGGTAAAGACCTGCATCCGGCGCGTGGCAAGCGGGTGAACCATCTGGAACGTGGTCGTACCGCCGTTGATGATAATTGGCTCGCCGTCTTGGCAAAGCTGCACCGCAGCACGCGCGATTGCTTGCTTTTGCTTGATGTTGATCGTTTCGTTGATCGAAAATGGGCGACCCGCCAAGCCGACGAATTGCGGCGGCGTGATTGATTCTGCACCACCGCGCACACGGCGGAGCTTTTTCTGCATGTGAAGCGTCGCGATATCACGACGAATGGTGGCTTCGGACGCACCAGTAAGCCCGCATAGGTCCACCACAGTCACGACCGGACGGTCCTGAACAGCGGATAAAATCACCCTATGGCGTTCTGTTTCGTGCATTGAGTCCTCCCCTTGGATGTAGACGTTGCAAATTTTTCGGGACGACTGTCAATCATAAAAAATCATCTTCGATCATTCTGCACCTGCAAACGATCATTTGTGATTGTTTATGATTGACATTCCGTCGCACCCCAGTCAGCTTATGCTGGAATTATTATTACGCGAATTTGCGCGCGAAGGGAGGATACTATGACCAATTCCGGTGCGACTCAGCGCCTTGTTAACGGTTGGGACGACGCTAAAGCCAAAGGCATGAGCGAGTCTGAAAAGCTACTTTATCGCTCGAATCTGCTTGGTTCTGATAAGCGCATTACGAACTATGGCGGCGGGAACACCTCGGCCAAGGTCTTGGAGAAAGACCCACTCACCGGCGAAGCGGCAGAAGTGCTTTGGGTCAAGGGCTCGGGCGGCGACGTCGGATCGATCAAGATGGACGGTTTCGCGACGCTCTATATGGACAAGCTCCGCGCGCTCAAGGGCATCTATCGTGGTGTGGAATTCGAAGACGAGATGGTCGGCCTTCTTCCGCACTGCACGTGGAACCTAAACCCGCGCGCCGCCTCGATTGACACGCCGCTGCACGCCTATGTGCCGAAAAAGCACGTTGACCACATGCACCCCGACGCGATCATCGCGATCGCCGCATCGAAGAATTCCAAAGAGCTGACCCAAGAGATTTTCGGTGCCGACATCGGTTGGCTGCCGTGGAAGAAACCGGGTTACGAGCTGGGCCTATGGCTGGAAAAATTCTGCCTTGAGAACCCGAATGCCAAGGGCGTCGTTCTGGAATCGCACGGTCTCTTTACTTGGGATGACGATGCAAAAGCTTGCTACGAGCTGACGCTGGAAATCATTCAAAAGGCAATGGACTGGTTCGCCGCCAAGACCGATGGCAAAGCCGCATTCGGTGGCGCGGTCCACACTTCGCTTGACGCGGCTGCACGCCGCGCTGTTGCTGCGAAACTCATGCCTGCGATCCGCGGCATGGTGTCGGGCCAACAGCACATGGTCGGTCACTTTGACGATCAGGATGCCGTGCTGGAGTTCGTGAACTCCAAGAACATGGAACCGCTGGCCGCGCTTGGCACCTCGTGCCCCGACCACTTCCTGCGCACCAAGATCCGCCCGCTGGTCGTGGCCTTCGATCCGGCCAAAAACAACGTCGACGAAGTGCTGGAAGGTCTGCCCGCGCAGGTCGCTGCCTACCGCGAAGATTATGCAGCCTATTACAACCGGTGCAAAAAAGACGACTCCCCTGCCCTGCGCGACCCGAACGCGGTCGTCTATCTGGTGCCGGGCGTTGGTATGATCACTTTTGCCAAGGACAAGGCCACCGCGCGTATCTCGGGCGAGTTCTACGTGAACGCCATCAACGTGATGCGCGGATCGTCGGCTGTGTCGGAATACTGCGGCCTGCCGGAACAAGAAGCCTTCGACATCGAATACTGGCTGCTTGAAGAAGCCAAGCTCCAGCGTATGCCCAAGCCGAAATCGCTGGCTGGCCGCGTGGCCCTGATCACTGGAGGCGCTGGTGGTATCGGTGCGGCGACTGCATATCGTTACCTGACCGAAGGCGCTTGTGTCATGCTTGCCGATATCAACGCAGCATCCTTGGAAGAGGTGCGCGCAGGCTTCGCCAAGCAGTTCGGTGCTGACGTTGTCCGTACGGTCGAGATGAACGTGACCAACGAACAGGCTGTGATCGACGCCTACGCCTACACCTCGGTCGAGTTCGGCGGCGTGGATATTCTCGTGTCGAACGCGGGCATCGCTTCTTCGGCTTCGGTTGAGAACACAACTCTCGATCTTTGGAACAAGAACATGGACATCCTGTCCACCGGTTACTTCCTTGTCTCGCGTGAAGCGTTCAAGGTGCTGCGTCAGCAGAATATCGGTGGCTCGGTCGTGTTCGTTGCGTCCAAGAACGGCCTCGCCGCATCGCCGAACGCTTCGGCCTATTGCACCGCTAAGGCTGCCGAAATCCATCTGGCCCGCTGTCTTGCTCTTGAGGGTGCAGAGGCCGGCATCCGCGTTAACGTCGTCAATCCCGATGCCGTGCTGCGTGGGTCCAAGATTTGGGAAGGTGAATGGCTGGAACAGCGCGCTGGCACCTACGGCACCGACAAAGAAGGCCTTGAGGAAATGTATCGTAATCGGTCCATGCTCAAGCGTTCGGTTCTTCCCGAGGATATCGCAGAAGCGGCCTATTTCCTTGCGTCCGAAGCATCGGCAAAATCGACTGGCAACATCATCAACGTTGATGCCGGCAACGTCCAAGCCTTTACCCGCTGAGGTCACTCATGAAAAAGATTATCGAAGCACAGAACGAAAAGCATATCGCCGACCTTCAAGTCGATTACGACATGCTGGGTGAACAACTTGACCGCCGCGGCATCGACATCGAAGCGATCAAAGCCCGCGCAAAAGCCTTTGGTGTCGCTGTCCCCTCATGGGGCACGGGCACTGGCGGCACACGCTTTGCCCGCTTCCCCGGTGAGGGCGAGCCGCGCAACATCTTTGACAAGCTCGACGATTGCGGCGTGATCCATCAGCTCACCGATGCCACGCCTAAGGTCTCGCTCCACATTCCGTGGGACAAAGCCGACCCCAAAGAGATGAAAGCAAAGGCCGACCAATACGGTCTCGGCTTTGACGCGATGAACTCTAACACCTTTCAGGATCAGCCTGATCAGGCACATTCCTATAAGTTCGGCTCGCTCAGCCACAACAGCGCGGAAACCCGTGCACAGGCCGTCGAGCACAACATCGAATGTATCGAGATTGGTAAAACTCTCGGCTCAAACGCTCTGACCGTTTGGATCGGTGACGGCGCGAACTTCCCCGGTCAAACCCATATGGGCAAGCAATTCGACCGCTACATGGACTCCATGAAGTCGATCTATGACGCGCTCCCTGCTGACTGGCAGATTTTCAGCGAGCACAAGATCTATGAACCAGCGTTCTATTCGACCGTAGTTCAGGACTGGGGCACATCGCTCATGATCGCGCAAGAACTGGGCGACAAGGCCAAGTGCCTCGTGGACCTTGGTCACCATGCGCCGAACGTGAACATCGAGATGATCGTCTCGCGCCTCATCCGCGCGGGCAAACTCGGTGGTTTCCACTTCAACGACTCCAAGTATGGCGACGATGATTTGGACAGCGGAACGATTGAACCCTACCGCTTGTTCCTTGTCTGGAACGAGCTCGTGGACGCTGAAAGCCCCAATTTGAACCTTGCTCATATGATTGACCAGTCGCACAATGTGACCGACCCGATTGAGAGCTTGATGATCTCGGCCATCGAAATTCAGCGCGCCTATGTTCAGGCGTCTATCGTCGAGCGTGATGCTCTTGCGGGGTATCAATCGGACAATGACGCGCTCATGGCATCGGCCACGCTGCGCCGTGCATTCCGCACCGATGTCGAGCCGATCCTTCAGATGGCACGTCTCGAAGCCGGTGCTGCGATTAATCCGATCATGACTTATCGTGCTTCGGGTTACCGCGCAGAGGTTTCCAAAGTCCGCCCCAAAGTATCGGGTGCTGGCGGCGGCATCGTTTAAAGCAAAAGGCGCTCCAGATCGGAGCGCCTTTTTCAATGGGTGAAAAAGGGGGCTGCGGCCCCCTTTAGAATTTGTGCTCTTTGCCAGCCATTGGGCGTACGCGCAGCACATCGCCAACCTTGACGGCAAGGTCGCCAACGGTGCGGACCACCACTGATCCTGCCTCTTTGGTGTCGAGATACACGACAGTATCCGCGCCAAGCCGCTCGAGGTGGCGCACTTTACCGCCCCAAATTCCGTCCTCGGTGATTTCAAGGTGTTCAGGGCGAACACCATAGGTCGAGCATCCCATTTGCTTGGCAATATCGCCTTCAAGAAGGTTCATCTTGGGCGATCCGATAAAGCCCGCAACAAAGGGGCTCACTGGATGATTATAAAGCTCCATGGGCGAGCCAACTTGCTCAATCTTGCCTGCGTTGAGCACCACAATTTTGTCGGCCATAGTCATGGCTTCGACCTGATCATGGGTGACATAGATCATTGTTGCACCAAGCTCAGCATGAAGATCCGTCAACTCGATCCGCATCTGCGAGCGTAGCGCGGCATCAAGGTTTGAGAGCGGCTCGTCAAAAAGAAACACTTTAGGATCACGAACAATCGCGCGGCCAATCGCAACGCGTTGGCGCTGTCCACCAGAGAGAGCCTTTGGCTTGCGATCAAGATAGTCCGTCAGCTGGAGCTTTTCCGCGGCAGCGTCGACCTTGGCTTTGATCTCGGCCTTGGGTAATTTGGCGAGCGACAAGCCAAAGCCGATGTTCTCGCGCACAGTCAAATGAGGATAGAGAGCATAGCTTTGGAACACCATCGCGATGCCCCGCTTGGACGGCTCTTCTCCCGAGACATCCACGCCGTCAATTTCGATCGAACCGCTCGTCGTTTCTTCAAGTCCCGAGATGATGCGGAGAAGCGTGGACTTGCCACAGCCCGAAGGCCCGACAAAGACACAGAACTCGCCGTCATCAACCTCAAGATTGACGCCTTTAATGACTTCAACGGCCCCAAAGCTCTTGGTGACGTTTTTCAGAGTAACCTTGGCCATGGTTTATCCTTTCACAGCGCCAGAGGTCATTCCGGCTACGATTTGGCGGTTAAAGAAGATGTAGACGATAAGCGGCGGGATCGTGATCAGCAGAATGTTCATGAACAACAGATTGAGCTGCGAAACAAACTGGCTCTGGAAGTTAAAGAGAGTGAGCTGCACAGTCACATTTTCCTTGCCTGGAAGGTAATAGAGAGGGTTCGTGAAATCGTTAAAGATCGCGATGGACTGCACGACGATGATCGTGACCGTTGCAGGTTTCAGCAAAGGCAAGATCACCCGAAAGAAGATCTGAAGCGGCTTTGCCCCATCAATGATCGCAGCCTCGTCAAGATCACGCGGGATCGTCGAAATGAACGAACGGAAGAGTAAGATCGCAAATGACAAACCGTATGCAGTTTGGATCAAAATCATCCCATGCATCGTCTTAAAAAGCCCAAGGCTCTGAAGAACCCAGATCGTCGGCACGACTGCGGGCGGCACCATCAGACCCGCCATGACGCCCGCCCAAATGAGCGAATTCCAAGGGCTGTGACGACGCTGTAGGATATAGCCCACCATTGCACTAAAGATCACGATCAAGCTCACGGCCCCAACAGTGATGACCGTCGAATTGAAGTAGGCGAGAAGCAACATGTAGTTACGTGCCTCGACCACTTCGACGAGGTTCGCCCATAGGTGCCATTCTGTTGGCCAAGAAAACTCAAGCTTTGACGCCGCTCTTTTATCTTTGACCGCCATAAAGAGAATGAAAACGAACGGCACAACAAAGACGAAAAGACTGACGCAAAGGGCGGCGATACCAGTCCAAAATTGACGACGGGTCATTGCTCTACCTCCTTGCGGTTCATCCACGAAACAAGCGGGATCACAATGAGCGCAACAAGCGCAAAGAGGATCACGTTGCCAGCTGTGGAGAGGCCATAAAAGCCGGCTTGATATTGTTTATATATGACCGAGGCGAGCACGTCCGAGCTGAACCCCGGACCGCCTTTGGTCATCGCCCAAACGATGTCGAACGAGCGCAGACCGCCAATGAGCGAGAGCGTGATAACCGTCACCGTAGCGGGTCGCACCAAAGGCACGGTCACGCGCCAGAATTGCTGAAGACGGTTCGCACCATCGATCCGCGATGCCTCGTAATATTCGGGACTAATCGACGCCAAACCCGCGATATAAATAAGAGTGGCAAGACCAACGCCTTTCCAAACGTCGACTAGCGCGACTGAAAAAAGCGCAAGACTTGGATCGGTAAGCCAGCCTGGCCCGTCGATCCCGAGATGCGCAAGAGCGATGTTGATTGCCCCTTTGGTCGGGTGCATCAGCCGAGTGAATGTGATGCCGACGCCAATCGTCGAAACGAGCACGGGGAAGAACACGAGAATACGAAGAAATCCTTGGGCGAAAATACCCGAGGTCAGAAGGACCGCGAGCAGGAGGCCAAGCACCGTTTTCATACCCGAAGTGACAAAGGCAAATATGACCGTGTTGACCATACCTTGCACAAGAAAGGGTTCTTTGAAGAATTGAACAAAGTTCTCAAGACCGATGTATTCGGCTTGGAACAAATCCCATCTGGTCAAGCTGAACCAAAGGCTGGCAACTGAAGGAACCAGAAAAAGCGTGGTGAAGATCACCGCTGCCGGGAAGACAAACCAATAGGGATAGTGCGACTTACGTTTCATCGTCTCTCCTGGGTGAAAAGCCCTGCCCCGAAGATACGGGACAGGGCCTTGCTCTGGTAGGGAGGATTACCAGTTCGGAAGACCAAGCTGCTTGGCTTGCTTTTCGACATCCTGATCGTAGAGCGCAGCGCCGTCTGCGGCCGAGCGAATACCCGAGCCAACTTCGACCGTGATCTGCTCAAGAGCCGGCCCCTTTACAGGCGACAGGAATTCAAGTGCAGGAGCCGTGCGGCCATCAGCTTCGAAGTAGGGCATCATGTCCGAAACCGCAGGCACCACATCCGCTGGGGCATCGCAGCCTTTAACGAGATATGGCCCTTGGAAGCCGTTTGCTTCAGTTTGGGCATCGCAGCCTGCGACCGAAGCGATGAAGTTCAACAACTTTTTGCCTTCTTCAACGTTCTGTGCGGTTTTCGGCATATAGACCCCGCCCGGCATCCAGACAGTCAAACCGTTCGAATTCGGGTCATCGCCGGGCTGGGCGAAGAAACCGACATCGTTGAGTTCGTCTGGATTGTTTTGGGCAATCGCGCCAATGGCAAAGGTCAACATCGGATAATGAACGACATCGCCCGTCGCGACCATCGCGACACCTTCTTCGAAGGTTGCAGCGCCGTAGTCGGCGTTCATGACCCCAGCTTCATAGACTTCCTGAAGATGCTCGAATCCGCGAACAGCAGCAGGCGTGGAAGCGTACTTGATCTCGTTGGCGGTATATTTATCTGCAAAGTCAGGTACTTGGGCCTGTACGTTGAAATAGTCCGCTAGAACGAAAAGCTGGCTCGTCCAAGTTGCACCAAAGGTACCACCAACGGCGGCTTTGCCTGCTTCTTTAATCTTGGCGTTGTTCTCCATGAACTCGGCCCATGTCTTTGGGACGCTCAAACCAAGCTCTTCATAGGTGGGGCGGTGATAGAAAATACCGCCACCCATAGCCGAACCGACAGGTACGCCATAGACCTTGCCGCCCGCGCTGACAGTCGGTTTGAAGCTATCGAGAACGTTCGCTTGGCTCTCCAGATCCGAAAGATCTAGCAAGTTGGCTTCGGGATTGATCGCCTGAAAGAGCGATCCGCTGTTATAGGCAAATACATCGGTCATCTCGCCTGTGGCGAGACGAGTCTTAACGATGTTGTCTCCTTCACCGCCGCCCGGACGCGTTTCAAGTTCAAGAACGATATCGGGGTTCGCCGCCGTAAAGGCCGCCGAGATACCCTCCCATTGTGCGACCGTGTTAGGGGCGTTGTCGATCAGGACCGTCAAAGTGACTTCTGCCTGAGCGGCACCAGCCATTGCGACCATCGCTGCTGCAACCAGTCCACTATACTTCATATGTTTCATTTCATCCTCCCTTGGATCAGGCCACTTTTTTGAATTTGATCACGTGCTGGCCTGAAGGCACGTGAAGTCCGGTTGCGGGGACAGAAGCGCTCTGCCCGTCGATCCGGTATTCCGAGTAATTAGAGTTTGCGCGAAGCAAGCCGCTTGCGCCTTCGGGGATTGTGACTGTCCATGTCACATCGCTCCCCTCAAGCTCCCATTCCGAAGCAAAGCGCCCCTTGGCCGTGTCGTGCCACATTGCGACCGGCGATAGGTCGGGCAGAATGAGCGGATCAAGATCCACAACCTCAAATCCCGCGCCTTCGACCGTCGGGGCAATGCCCGCAACACTCTCAAAGAGCCACTGACACACCGCGCCATAGGCATAGTGGTTATAGCTGTTCATATGCGGATCAAAGATGGTGCCATCCGGCGAGATCGCGTCCCAACGCTCCCAGATCGTCGTGGCCCCTTTGCCAACCTGATAGAGCCAGCCCGGAACATCGCGGTTGAGGAACAGCTTTTGCGCTTCTTCGTGCATACCCAGCTTGGTCAGAGCAGGAAGCAATGCCGGCGTGCCGATAAAGCCTGTGCCGATCTTATACTGCGAGCTTTCAAGCGCCTTTGCAAAGTAACCCTTTGCTGCGTCGTGGTATTCGGCAGGCACCAATCCGTATAGGAACGCCAGAGCATAAGACGTCTGATCATTGTGGGCCAAACGACCATTCGGGCTGAAATACTCGTTGCTGAAGGCAAGCTTGATCTCATCAGCGCGCGCGGCAAGACGCTTTGCTTGATCGCTCTCACCGATAATCCCCGCAATCTTGGCTGCGAGATCAGTCGAGATGAAGTGATAAAGCGTTGCAGCGCAATCATCCGAAATTGTCGGACGGGGCTTTTCGGTCGGACCCTTTGGTTGAAGCCAGTCACCAAAGGTAAAGACCGGACCACCCCAAACTGGGCTCGGGCGAATGATCGGCCCGTTCGAAAGACCCCAAAGGTAATCAAGCCATTTGACCATCGCAGGGAAGGTTTCGCGCAGAACACCTTCATCGCCATAGTGAAGATAGAGCTGCCACGGCATCACGGTGATCACATCACCCCAGCCTGTTGAACCCGCCATTTCACCGGGAAACTGGTTGCCCTCTGGCTTGATACGCGTGGGATCAGGGCTGAAATGCGGGACAGCACCGTTCTCGCGCGTATCGGCCATCACGTCGCGCAGATATTTGCGCAAGAACGTCTCGCAATCAGCAAGCCAGCACGCGGTGCCAGCAAAGACTTGCGCGTCGCCCGTCCAGCCCAAACGCTCGTCGCGCTGCGGACAGTCGGTCGGCACTTCGATAAAGTTACCACGCTGCGACCACATCGTATTTAGCACCAAACGGTTAACCTCGGGGACCGCGCATTCAAAGCTACCTGCAACGTCGGGAACCGAAGTGATCGGAACAGAGACGATGTTCTTGATCTTAACATTACCAGTGATCTGAACGCGCGCATAACGATAGCCCATAAAGGAAAAGCGGGGCCTATATGCCTCGACACCTTTACCTTTGAGCGTGTACTTCACACCCGAACGTGCTTTGCGGTAGTTGCGATTGTCGAACTCACCTTCGGGGCTAAGCACCTCGGCGTTGTCGATATAGACCTCGGCGCCCGCATCGCCTTCGACCTCAAAGGCAACATAGCCTGCAACGTTCTGGCCAAAGTCGAAAATATGCGCGCCGCTGCCATCAACCCAGTCTTTTACAGCGGAAATAGCGGGAAGCTCGCGGACGGGTGCGGTTTCATGCGGAACCAAAAGACCTGAATTGAAGTCCAAGACATCAATGCCAGCCGTTTCCTCAAGTGCCTCGAGGCGAGCGTCATAGTCTTCACCATAATAGATGCCCGAACGGGTTACTGGCAAAAGACCACTCTTCCAGCTCGCATCCGTTTCCAAGACAACAGTATCGCCCTGATGGATTTCCGCGATCGCGCCGATCTTGTCGCCCCAAGTATTGGCGATCATGAACCACATCATCGGAGAACGGTACCAACCGTCACCGATCTGAATTTCCAAACGGTTCTCACCCGCCTTGGCAAGCGAGGATAGATCGTAGGTTTGATAGGCAATGCGGTCGTCATAGCACGTCCAACCGGGGGTCAGAATATCCTGCCCGATGCGCTGGCCGTTTAGGTAAGCGACATAGATGCCCTGCGCCGAAACGCGGAGGATCAGATCTTTGGTATCCGTAATTGAAAATGTCTTTGCAACAAAGCTGGCGCGGCTGCCCTCGCCCTTGTCACAAGACGGGCAAATCATCTTTGCGGACCAGGCTTTAGATAAAACTTTCCCGTCCGCAGAAAGCGGTTTTTGAAACCCCATGGGTATCCCCCCTTGCGATCCGGCTCCTCCGCCGTATCGTTTTTGTATAACGTTCTACGTATAACGATACACAAGTAGATTTGCTTTTCAACTTTTTTCTTGTATACGTGGGTTCAGATCAGAAAAATTGATGTGAACGGCAATTAAATGCCTGTGAATACAGAAGAAAAACCAAAAAAGGTCACGATCCGAACTGTCGCAGAAGACGCAGGTGTGTCTGTTGCTGCGGTCTCAAAAGTGATGCGAAATGCCTATGGCGTAAGCGATTCACTGCGCGAGAAAGTTGAGGAATCGATTGCAAAACTTGGCTACCGACCGTCGACAGCGGCGCGAGCCATGCGGGGCAAAACTTTGACGGTTGGCGTGCTTCTGATCGACCTCACCAACCCATTCCTTCCTCCGCTTCTCAGAAACATTTCGGACGAGCTGGAGTCAAAAAGATACAAGATGATGATCGCGGCGGGTGAATCGAGCCTTCAGCTTGAAACCGCACTTATCGATCAAATGATCGACTTCCAGCTTGATGGACTTATTTTGATTTCACCTCGGATGCCGGGTGACAAGCTGGCGAGCTATGCCAAGCAAATCCCTATGGTCATCATTGGCCACCATGAACCAAGTGCGAACGCCTTTGACACTGTCAATTCGGACGACCGAAGAGGTGGAGAAATTGCGACGCAATCGCTCTTGGATAGTGGACACCAAAAGGTTTGGATGCTCTCGCTTGGCGACGAGCTTCGCGACAACGAAAAGTCGTTTCACGTTGATGATAGACCTTCTGGACCGCGCGAAATCGGGTATCGCTCGGTCATGGAAAATGCTGGCCTAGCGGATGAAATTAATGTGGTGCCAGCGAACCTAGAGTGGGACACGGACGTGTTTGACACCATCATTGACGCCCAAAATCGCCCAAGCGCGGTTTTTGCTTGGTCCGATCTCGCAGCGGTGCCGTTTCTTGACCGATGCAAGGCACGTGGGCTCAAAGTTCCCGAGGAAATGGCAGTCGTCGGATATGATAACAACAATCTCGCCGCTCTGGAAATGATCAGCCTGAGCAGCATCGATCAAAACGATGAGTCGCTCGCCAAGTGCGCCGTCAGCACACTTTTGACCAGAATTGACGGACGCACGACCGCCGAACACCTTTTGATCGAGCCTCAACTCGTTCAAAGAAAGAGCAGTTAGCACTAACAATTGCGTTCGGTATGCATTTGCATGCCGTAAGTGATTGTCCGGTGCGCCGAAACGTGCTTTCTACGCGACATCATGTGCCACGAATGTGACCACAATGCTGTTACTTCGGGTGTTTCTTGCCGTTAGTATGGCGAGCAACACCGAACCAAGGAAGAGAGCCAACGATGAACATCATCCGCGAAGACGATCTGATTAACTCGATCGCTGAAGCCTTCCAGTACATCTCGTACTATCACCCGCCAGATTTCATTCGCGCTATGTCCGCCGCATGGGAAGTCGAAGAAAACCCCGGCGCCAAAGCCGCAATGGCCCAGATTCTTGTGAACTCGCGTATGTGTGCGCTGGGTCGCCGTCCAATCTGTCAGGATACAGGCACCGCAAACGTCGCCATCGAGATCGGCGCCGAAGCCCGTATCGATAGCGCCCGCCCGCTTCAGGACATCGTCGACGATGCCGTGCGCAAGGCCTATCAGCTGGACACCAACCCGCTTCGTGCGTCGGTCGTGCGTGACCCGTTCGATAGCCGCAAGAACTCGGGCGACAACACCCCCGCCATGCTGACCGTCGATATGGTTGCTGGCGACAAGATCAAAGTTCACGTCTCGGCCAAGGGTGGCGGGTCCGAGAACAAGTCGCGCTTTACCGTTCTTAACCCTTCGGCATCGGTTGCCGACTGGGTCGTTTCGGAAGTCGAGAAAATGGGCGCTGGCTGGTGTCCCCCTGGCATCCTCGGCATTGGTGTTGGCGGTGGCGCCGATAAGGCAATGAAGATGGCTAAGATGTCGCTCAATGATGACATCGACCTTCCTGAAATTCGTCGTCGCGGGCCGCAAAACCGCACCGAGGAGCTTCGCCTCGAGATCGCGGATCGGGTCAATGCGCTCGGCATCGGTGCGCAGGGTCTTGGCGGTATCACCACCGTTCTCGACGTGAAAATCCACTCGTATCCGACCCACGCGGCATCGCTCCCTGTTGGTCTTATCCCGAACTGTGCTGCGACCCGTCACACACATTTCGAACTCGATGGCTCTGGCCCCGCGACCTTTACCCCGCCGGACCTCAGCGATTGGCCCGAGATTCTTTTGGACCAAGCCAGCGCGCAGGCGAAAAAGCTCGACCTCGACGACTTGAACCAAACCGTTCTCGACGATCTCAAGCCGGGCGATACCCTGCTTGTTTCGGGCACGCTATACACGGGCCGTGACGCAGCGCACAAGCGTATGACCGATATGCTCAACCGCGGCGAAGAACTCCCCGTCGACCTTAAAGGCAAAGCGATCTATTACGTCGGCCCCGTCGATGCAGTGGGCGACGAAGTCATCGGGCCCGCTGGTCCGACCACCTCGACCCGTATGGACAAGTTCACCGATCAAATCCTCGCCCAGACGGGCCTCAAGGTGATGATCGGCAAAGCCGAGCGCGGTGCAGTTGGCCTTGAGGCGATTGCCAAGCACAAAGCAGCCTATCTCATCGCAGTGGGCGGCGCGGCTTACCTCGTGTCCAAAGCAATCAAAGAGGCGGCCCCGATTGCCTTCCAAGACCTCGGAATGGAAGCAATCTATAAACTCCGCGTCGAAGACATGCCTGTTACCGTGGCCGTAGATACCCAAGGGAACTCGATCCACAAAACGGGCCCCGCCGCATGGCGCCGTGAATACGTCAAAGCCTAATCTTTAGGCTAAGCTCTTGGAAAAGCCCGACTTCGGTTGGGCTTTTTCTTTTTATTGTGCACCTTGCCGTTCCAATCGCAAAATCAAAGCCTATCTGAAACCTAAAGATACTTTGAAGCGAATTACCAACATCATGAATCGTCGCGCATTTTTCCGTTCCGCAGCCGCTCTCGTGGGCGTCACAACCGTCGCTGGAGGCACCACATACACCGTGAGAAATAACAGCAATCGTTACTATACTGGTCCCGTTTCCGATCACTTTGACGGCGTGCGTTTCTTTAATCCAGAAGGTGCCGCGCCACGTGGGATGGCTGACTTGTGGAAATGGCGTTCTGGCCCAAAGCCGCAGGAATGGCCCACGAGCATTCCCCTCACAGAAACCGCAAAGCCCGCGTCAAAAGTCACTGATTTGACGATCACAATGGTCGGCCACGCAACGATGCTTATCCAGTCTCAGGGTATGAACATCCTGACCGACCCGTTCTGGTCGGACCGCGCCTCGCCTGTGTCCTTCGCCGGCCCGAAGCGGGTGATCAAACCGGGAATTGCTTTCGAAGACCTACCCCATATCGATGTCATCCTGCTGTCCCACAATCACTACGACCACATGGACATCGCAACGCTCAAACGTTTGAAAGCCGTTCATGACCCCCTTGTCATCACGCCCCTCGGCAATGACACGATCATTCAAAGCACCGGCCTTAAGACCGAAGTTCTCGACTGGGGTCACTCTACCCGTGCTGGCGCTTTTGATGTCCATTGCGTTCCATGCCATCACTGGGGCGCGCGCGGGATTACCGACCGTTCAATGGCGCTATGGGCGTCCTTCGTTCTGACCAGTCCAGATGGCGCCATTCTCTTTATCGGGGACACCGGCTTTGACAAAGGCCGCCCCTATCAGACCCTAGCCTCGGACTTTGGCCGCTTTCGTGTCGCGCTGCTTCCGATCGGCGCTTACGATCCAGAATGGTTCATGGCAGATCAGCACCAAAACCCCGAAGAAGCCGTTCGCGGTTTCAAACTTATGGGGGCCGAATATGCCATTGGGCACCATTGGGGAACAATTCAACTCACGAACGAGGGACGCAACGACCCCAAGCTCGACCTTCAGATCGCGCTTGATGCGCACAAGATCGAGCAACACCGTTTCCGAGCACTTGAAGCCGCCGAAGTCTGGCACATCCCCCGCTTGGCATAGGCGGTCAAACACCCATCTCTCGCTTGAAATGTTGACGTCTTTCGCAATGAATGAAATGACCTGATGAAACTGGGCTGCAAAGCGCTGAGTCTCAAGAGGTCATTATGCGCAAGAACGTTTTAGCATTCATTGGATTGGCAACGCTCGCCGCTTGTATGGGCTTTGGCGACAAATACAAATACGATGGCCCAGCAACGGCGACTGAACAACAGTTCGCAAACGTGCTCTATAACTGCGCTCAAGACACAAGTAATCCTGTGACCGTCGGTGGCCTCTCGCGCATGGGCGTAAATTACCGCGAAGAGTCACTTCCCTCATGTGGAATGCTCAAGGCGTGCCTGCGGAGCAAAGGCTATTATCAAGACGATGAAGGCCGCTTCAACAGCAAGGAATATTCAGTCAAATGCACTGAATAAGGCCTCGCGCCGTCTGATATTCATCGCGGTATTAGCGTAAATCAACCCTCCTCTCCCGTTTCTGCTCAACCGCAGAATGCGCACCGCTATTGCCGTTGCGATACGTCTCGCGTCTTCGTTCGAGGCAGGAACAGAAATGTGCCTCCTTTTCACGTTCAGGTTTCCAGAGGTAAGCCATAGGCAAATCGAGGGAGAGAACCACATGGCAGACTACGATATCGTCGTAATGGGCGCAGGCCATAACCAGCTTGGCACCGCTGCTTATCTCGCCAAAGCCGGAAAAAAGGTTTTGGTTCTTGAAAAAAAGGAATTCCCAGGTGGTGGCGCAGTCACACTGCCCCGAACCGCACCGGGTTTCTTGCACAACAAGCACTCGATGATCCACGGAATGATCCAAGCAAACCCCATGCTTTTGCATGATGAGCTTGGGTTAAAGTCAAAATACGGGCTCGAATATATCTATCCAGATCCACCCATGAGCCTTGTTCTGAAAGACTTCACCTATATGCGGTCTTTCATTTCAATCGACAAAACCTGCGAAGAGATCGCGCGTTTCTCGCAAAAGGATGCAATCGCCTATCGTGAGTTCGTCGAATGGGGCGGCCGTATGATGCCAATGCTCATGCAGGGCATGTTCAATGTGCCCGTACCGATGGGCGCCTTCCTCATGATGATGCAGGGCACCGAAGACGGACGCCGCTTGATCGATCTGATGTATCGCAGCCCCTTGCAAATCGTGGACGAGCTTTTCGAAAGCGATCTTCTGAAGATCTTTATCCTCAAGTGGGCCTCAGAGGGCGTTCTTCAATTTCCGGACGACATGGGCACTGGCCTTGGCGTGATGATTATGATCGTCATGACCCACTATTACCCTGTCGGCTTCGCCAAAGGCGGAAGTGGCGAGCTGTCCCGCGCTTTGGTGGATTGCATCAAAGATCACGGCGGCGAAATCCGTTTGGGAACCGAGGTGAATAGCGTCATCGTCGAAAGCGGTCGCGCCGTTGGGCTGCGCTCTACAGAAGGCGAAGAATTCCGTGCCAAGGACGCCGTCGTTGCGGCAATTCACCCAAACCTTCTCGGAGATTTTGTTGAAGGTCTAGATGAGGCCCTTTTACGCCGCGCAAAAAAGGTAACCAACGCTCCCTACGCTCTCTTCAAAATCGACGCCGCCTTGGATCGGCCTGTAGAGAGGTTTGCAGGGAATCTTCCTGAAGAAGTCTTTGGCACCGCGGCGAACACGATTCACGCCACGAACTTGATCGAGTTTCTCGAATGCTTTGAACCGCTCAGGCTTGGCCGCGTAAACACGGACAACCCGCTCCAAGGCGGAGGACCGATGGCGCTCCCCGGTTTCCAACCAGAAGGTATGTCGAACCTCTACATGACCAGCTACCAGCCGTTTAACATCGAACGGCAAGGACCGGCCAAGTGGGATCAAATCAAAGAAACCGTCGCGGATCGTCTTCTTGAAAAAATGAGCCACTTTTATCCGGGCTTGGCGGAATCCGTCATCGCGCGCGAGGTGGACAGCCCGCTCGACATGCAACGGTGGTCACCGGCAACCTTCGTGAATGGCGAAGTCCACGGAGCAGGCCTCCAGATTTTCCAGACGGCAGGAATGCGACCAACGCCTGAACTTGCACAATATGCGGTGCCAGGGTGCGATGGCCTCTATCTTTGTGGCCCGTTTATGCATCCGGGCGGCGCCATCTTTGGAGCGGGCCGACCAACTGCTATCAAGATCATGGACGATCTGGGCATTGATTTCGATAAAGTGATGGCAGGGTAAGTCCGATGAGCGCGAACAAAAAAACCACAACGATCCGCGATGAGCACGGCAACGCGCTGATGACCGTGCGCAAATTGGAAAGAGACGGCAACGACTTGGTCATACGCGGCAAAATATTTGACGCAATGCCAATGGCCGCGCGCCTTTCACCGGAAGACGCGAGAGCAGCGCTTAAGCTACTCGACCTAAAGACCGTGATTTTTCTTCTAACGATCCTGTTCCGCAAATCGAAGCCAAGCGAAAAGAACTCGTAATAGAGTTTATACGAAGTCTCAGCTCCACCCAATTTCCAAAACGGCCAACGTCATCAGAACTAACGGTTGCACGCTGCAAGTATAGCGTCAGTTGCTAAGCGCATTTTGGTTGGTTTTGGCTATGGATTATTTGGTTGCGGGAGTAGGATTTGAACCTACGACCTTCAGGTTATGAGCCTGACGA
>CAYWUN010000024.1:0-29474 GCA_964461315.1 uncultured Aestuarium sp. | reverse complement strand
GGAATATGCGGTGCTGGGTTTTGAATACGGCTATTCGCTGGCCGAACCCAACGCTCTCGTGATGTGGGAAGCCCAGTTCGGCGACTTCGCCAACGGCGCTCAGATCATGTTTGACCAGTTCATCTCGTCGGGTGAAAGCAAGTGGCTCCGTATGTCCGGTCTTGTCATGCTGCTTCCACACGGCTTCGAAGGCCAGGGCCCCGAGCACTCCTCGGCGCGTCTTGAGCGCTTCCTCCAGATGTGCGGTCAGGACAACTGGATCGTGGCGAACTGCACCACGCCTGCGAACTACTTCCACATCCTGCGCCGTCAGCTCCATCGCAACTACCGCAAACCGCTGGTTTTGATGACGCCGAAGTCGCTTCTGCGCCACAAGCTCGCAATCTCGGATGTCGAGGATTTCACCACTGGTTCTTCGTTCCACCGCGTTCTTTGGGACGATGCGGAAAAGGGGCACTCGGATACCAAGCTGGTCTCGGATGACAAGATCAAGCGCGTCGTTATGTGCTCTGGCAAGGTTTACTATGACCTTCTCGAAGAGCGCGACGCCCGCGGTATCAACGACATCTACCTGCTTCGTATCGAACAGTTCTACCCGTTCCCGGCTATGTCGCTCGTCAAAGAGCTCGAGCGTTTCAAGAACGCCGAAATGGTCTGGTGTCAGGAAGAACCCAAGAACCAAGGTGCGTGGACCTTTATCGAACCGAATATCGAGTGGGTTCTCACCCGCATCGACGCCAAGCATAAGCGCCCGTCCTACGCCGGTCGCGCCGCCTCGGCATCGCCGGCCACTGGTCTGGCGAGCCAGCACAAAGCCCAACAAACTGCGCTTGTGAACGAAGCGCTGACCATCGAAGGAAAGTAAGTCATGAGCACCGAAGTCCGCGTCCCGACGCTTGGCGAAAGCGTCACCGAAGCCACCGTTGCAACCTGGTTCAAGAAACCGGGCGATGCAGTCGCAGTCGACGAAATGCTCTGCGAGCTTGAAACCGACAAAGTAACGGTCGAGGTCCCCTCGCCCGTTGCTGGCACCCTCTCGGAAATCATCGCAGCAGAAGGCGAGACCGTTGGCGTTGACGCCCTTCTCGCCCAGATCTCTGCTGGCGATGCACCTGCTGCTGCCGCTCCTGCGGCTGCCCCCGCTGCCGAGGCTCCCAAGGCCGCTGCTGCTCCCGCAGGCAAAGATGTTGAGGATGCACCCTCGGCCAAGAAGCTGATGGCAGAAAACAACCTCTCCGCTTCGGACGTTTCGGGTTCGGGCAAAGACGGCCGCGTCATGAAGTCTGACGTTCTCGCTGCTCTTTCGACCCCGAAAGCTGCTGCTCCTGCCGCTGCGCCCCGCGCAGCTTCTGCTCCACAGGACGCTGCCCGCGAAGAGCGCGTGAAGATGACCAAGCTACGCCAGACCATCGCGCGCCGCCTCAAGGAGTCGCAGAACACCGCCGCCATGCTCACCACTTACAACGAAGTGGACATGTCGGGCGTTATGGAGCTTCGTAACGAATACAAGGACCTCTTCTTCAAGAAGCACGGCGTCAAGCTTGGCTTTATGTCCTTCTTCGTCAAAGCCTGTACCCACGCTCTCAAGGAAATCCCCGAGGTCAACGCAGAGATCGACGGCACCGACGTTGTTTACAAGAACTACGTGAACATGGGCGTTGCTGTCGGCACCCCCACCGGTCTCGTTGTTCCGGTTGTCCGTGATGCTGACCAGATGAGCTTTGCCGCCATCGAAAAGGAAATTGCGGAACTCGGCGTCAAAGGTCGTGACGGCAAGCTTTCCATGGCCGAAATGCAGGGCGGTACCTTCACCATCTCGAACGGCGGTGTTTACGGCTCGCTCATGTCTTCGCCCATCCTGAACCCCCCGCAGTCGGGTATCCTCGGCATGCACAAGATTCAGGACCGTCCGGTTGTCGTAAACGGCCAGATCGGCATCCGTCCGATGATGTACCTCGCTCTGTCCTATGACCACCGTATCGTTGACGGCAAAGGCGCTGTGACCTTCCTCGTTCGCGTTAAGGAAGCGCTCGAGGATCCGCGTCGCCTCTTGATGGATCTCTGATCTATCTCGGTCTGCCCCGTACAGACCAACCAACGTCCTTCAGGTGTGCGGGGGGCAGTTCGCCCCCCGCTCTCCTTTAAACCAATGCGGACCTTATCATGATACCAGAACTCAAAGTTCTCGCACTTGCTGGCCTCCTTCAGGGGCTTCAGTTCGTGCTCATGTCGGTGCCTGCAAATATCCAGCTGGGGCCAGGCAAAACCACCAGCCCACGCGATCCCGAACGCCTTGGCACGCCGCTCATCGAGCAAGTCAGCGTCAAGACGGGTCGTCTCTTTCGCGCTATGAATAACCACTTTGAGGCGCTCATTCTCTTTACCATCGCCGTTCTAGTGACCGTCCTTGGAGACGTGACAACTGGCTTTTCGGCGATCTGTGCGTGGGTCTATCTTGGCGCGCGTATTCTCTATATCCCAGCCTACTACTTTGGCCTCGCCCCTTGGCGCTCGCTGATTTGGCTCGTAGGCTTTCTCGCAACAATGGCAATGCTCGGCGCGGCTCTCGTCCAATAAGCGCCACGACCACCAAGGAGACTGTTATGTCCAGCTATGACGTTATCATCATCGGTGCCGGCCCTGGCGGCTATGTCAGCGCAATCCGCTGCGCTCAACTCGGCCTCAAGACCGCAGTTGTAGAAGGTCGCGAAACCCTCGGCGGCACTTGCCTCAACGTAGGCTGCATCCCCTCCAAGGCGCTTCTCCACGCCTCGCACCAGCTCCACGAAGCAGAACACAACTTTGCCAAGATGGGCCTCAAGGGTAAATCCCCTTCGGTCGATTGGGACCAGATGCTCGCCTACAAAGACGAAGTGATCTCGGGTAACACCAAGGGCATCGAATTCCTGTTCAAAAAGAACAAGGTTGAGTGGATCAAAGGCTGGGCCTCGATCCCAGAAGCCGGAAAAGTGAAAGTCGGTGACACTGTATACGAAGCCAAGAACATCGTTATTGCTTCGGGTTCCGAGCCTTCAGCGCTTCCGGGCATAGAGGTCGATGAAGACACTGTAGTCACCTCGACGGGTGCGCTGTCGCTCAAGAAGACCCCCAAGTCGATGGTTGTCATCGGTGCAGGTGTTATCGGTCTCGAGCTTGGGTCGGTTTACAAGCGCCTCGGCGCGGATGTCACCGTGGTCGAATTCCTCGACGTTGTAACCCCAGGCATGGACGGCGAGGTTCAGAAGACCTTCCAAAAGATGCTTACCAAGCAGGGTTTGAACTTTGTCATGGGTGCCGCCGTTCAGGGCGTCACCAAAGGCAAGAACAAGAACACTGTGACCTATAAGCTTCGCAAGGACGACAGCGAGCACACCATCGACGCAGAAGTCGTTCTGGTTGCAACAGGTCGCCGTCCCTATGTATCGGGCCTTGGCCTTGATGCACTCGGCGTTGAAATGACCCAGCGCGGCCAGATCGCCACCAACGCGCATTATGCCACCAACGTTGCAGGCATCTACGCAATCGGCGACGCAATCGAAGGTCCGATGCTTGCTCACAAAGCCGAAGACGAGGGCATGGCAGTTGCCGAGATCCTTGCAGGTCAGGCGGGTCACGTGAACTACGAGGTTATCCCAGGTGTGATCTACACCCACCCCGAGGTTGCGACCGTCGGCAAGACCGAAGAGCAGCTTAAGGCAGAAGGTCGCGCCTATAAGGTCGGCAAATTCTCGTTCATGGGTAACGGCCGCGCCAAGGCCGTTTTTGCGGGCGACGGTTTCGTCAAGATCCTTGCCGACAAAGAGACCGACCGTATCCTTGGATGTCACCTGATTGGTCCGGCTGCTGGCGATCTTATCCACGAGGTCTGCGTGGCAATGGAATTCGGTGCCGCTGCTGAAGACCTCGCTCGTACCTGCCACGCTCACCCGACTTTCTCAGAAGCTATGCGTGAAGCAGCGCTTGCCTGTGGTGACGGCGCAATCCACGCCTAATATACTGAAATTAAAGTATCTTAAGGGCGTCCTTTCGGGACGCCCTTTTTCATTTGCAGTCTCGCTCGCCAAACTTTTCCTGAGTTTCCCCCTAAAAACGTTCGAAGTTGGTCACAAAGCTGCCGAATTGCCCCTGCATCACAAAGCATCTGTTCTGCCGGAGTAATTATGAAGAAGTTATCTTTAGGTGCGATTGCTGCCACTGCCGCATTGTTTTTCACAGCTTCTGCTGCCGAAGCTGGCGTGCCTTATGGCTATTACGAAGAAATGACATTTGTGTCGGAAAGCGGTGTTTATTCCTCAGCTGGAAACCCGAACCTGTCTCTTTGCCGTATCTCGACAAAATATCACTTTGGTTACATCGGTTTCTGGCGCAACGACGCAGCTTATGTCCTATCTGATAGCCAATGCCTCGAAGACGGCTTTTTCCGTCTTAGCCAAGAGGACATGGCCGCTTATCAACAGACAGGCTTGATCCCAGAAGAAATTCCGACGGCAGCTGCACTTTCTTCGAAGGAGATCGCAAGCGGTTTTTCTGGAACTTTTTTACTAGTATTGGCGCTCTTCTTTAAAGGCACGATTGAGCTTCGGGAATTCCTAAGCCGCCGACGCCGTTCAGGTAGCCAGACTGCGGCAGTGAATACACTCGCCGCGATGTGCCATATTGCTAAAGCGGATGGGCACATCGATCCCGCTGAAGTGGAGATGATCGGCGCGGTTCTCTTTGAAAAGACGGGTCGCCAATTCTCGATCCAGCAGATCGCCCAAATGATCGAAATGACCGAAGATCACCTCAACCCCGAGGACTACGCTGGATTTGGCGAAGGGCTTAACGAAGCTGAACGTGAACGCCTTCTCGAAGCTGCTTTGATCGTCGCGGTTGCCGATGGCGAGATTCACGCAACCGAACATTCGCTCATGATGAACTTGGCTCGAGGTATGAATATTCCTGCGGCTAAGTTCCGAAAAACACTTCAGAATGTTGCCGAGGAATTGGCAGGTATCACCCCTTCAGCATCCGCAAACCCTGCGTAACGTCTGTTCTTACGGCGAGCCTTAGACCGGGCTCGTCGCCCGCCTTTAACGCTGCAAGAATGAGTTTGTGATGATACGGAGGCTCTTTGCGGTTCAGACGACCATAGAGCTCTCTCATTGTAGGGCCAAGCTGGAGCCAGACAGTCTCGGTCATTGCCAGAATCGCAGGCGCTTGCGCACGCAGGTAAAGAGTGCGGTGGAATTCTAGGTTCATTCGGATGTAACCGATCGCGTCATGGCGCGCGACCATCTGGCTTACCCCGTGATTGATATTCTCAAGTCGATCAATCAAGGCAAAGTGCGCACGCGGCAGAGCACGGCTCGCTAGTTCAGGCTCTAGCATAGCGCGAAGCGACGCCAGCTCCTCGATACGCTCGTTGCTGAGCTCGGGTGTCGAAACACGACCAGAGGAAGACAAAAATAGCGCTCCCTCTGCCACCAGTCGGCGCACAGCCTCGCGTGCAGGTGTCATAGAAACATCAAACTGCTTGCCAATCCCACGAAGCGTCAAAGCTTCGCCTGGACGCAACTCACCATGCATGACTTGGGTCCGCAAAGCGCGGTAAACGCGTTCATGAGCGGCGGCGGCAGTATCAATTGGTTTGGTCGGCGAAATCATGACGCCATGTGATCACAAATCACGAATAGGTCAATTCTCAAACCGTACACGGTGAAGGCTCTCGCCGTGCTGCTTGAGCCATTTTCGACAAGTCCGATGAGACGGGAAAATACTTTCCACTACATCCCAAAAAGCCTGAGAATGGTTCATTTCAACAAGATGCGCGACTTCATGGGCCGCGACATAGTCTAGAACCTCGCGTGGAGCCATAATCAAGCGCCAGCTAAACATTAGGTCTCCTGCGGTGGTGCAGGACCCCCACCGCGACCGCGTGTCGCGCAGGGATAAACGGCGATATGTAACACCCAAGTCCGAAGCATAACGATCTGTTGCCTCTGCCAGCCGATCTCGGGCTTTGGTTTTGAGAAACGCTTGAACGCGCGCGCTGACCCGTTCGGGCTCATCTGGAAGGACCAGTGCACCATCCCGCTCTACGACTCGGCGCACCACTCCCGATCGGATTTCTAGGTGCTCGCCCTGATATGGAACGGAGCCACCCAACGCTGGCACGATGATCTCGCCGAGACCGACAAGATGGCTTCGAAGCCAGTCTTCACGTGAAGCGACAAATGACTTCCCTTCGGATTCGGCCACACCATTTGGCATGGTGAGCGTCACACGACCATCGAGCCGCGAGATTCGCAACGAAAGGCGACGTGCACGCGCAGAACGCCGCACGGTTACCTCGATTGGGGGGTTGCCAACAACAATCTGCCGTCCCATATGACCTTCAAACCAGTTATATCGCCAAAGGCTTTGACACCTGCGTCAGCTTATGGCAGTTGGCGACGATTCACTGCAAGTGCTCTAGAGATTTGAAGGGACTGTCATGCCCAAGGAAGAATGGGGAACAAAGCGTATCTGCCCGACCACCGGCAAGCGTTTCTATGACCTCAACGCTGATCCGATCGTAAGCCCATACACCGGCGAGATCGTTACGCTCGACCTCAGCAAGAACCGCACAATGATTGCGGATGCTGAAGACGCTCAGACCAAGAAGATGAAGGTCTCGGACGACGACGACGACCTGATCCTCGATGATGAAGATGACGACGTTGAGCTTGACGACGATCTGCTCGACGAGGACGACGACGACGATAACGTATCGTTCGACGACCTTGGCGACGTCGCCGCTGACGACGACGAATAATCGGTTTCGGGCGAGATTTTTTCTCTTGATCTCGCCCTAGCCACCGCGTAGAGACGCGGCACGCAAAATCCAGATTTGCGCGGCAGAAATGCCAATACTGATGGGGCCTTAGCTCAGCTGGGAGAGCGCTTGCATGGCATGCAAGAGGTCACCGGTTCGATCCCGGTAGGCTCCACCAAATTCCCAGAATCTTCCAAATTGCCGTTCTTAGAAAACCAAAGCGGGTAGGGTTCCTGTGATTCAATTAACCTGCAAAGGCCTTTGATAGACAGTGTATACTTAATTCGCTGCGACAAAGTTACTCTCGGGCAATTTGACTTATATACATTTTAAATTTGATATGTATCTCTTGCACTATTCTTTGAGCCCGAAGTCGCGTTCGGCGCTCACTCGCTGCAAAGGAAATCCAAATGATTGAAGGCTTGTCCGCCGAAGCGCTTGCTCGAATGCAATTTGCATTCACTGTTTCGTTTCACATAATTTTCCCCGCATTTTCAATTGGTTTAGCGAGTTACCTCGCTGTTCTGAATGGTCTTTGGATGAAAACCAGAGACAAGACATACCTCACGCTTTTTATGTACTGGAAAAAGATCTTCGCCGTTGCCTTTGGCATGGGTGTCGTTTCGGGTATCGTGATGTCCTATCAATTTGGCACGAACTGGTCGGTATTCTCCGATAAGGCGGGTCCCGTCGTTGGACCAATGATGGCTTACGAAGTCCTCTCCGCCTTTTTCCTCGAAGCGGGCTTCCTCGGCATCATGCTCTTTGGCCGTGACCGCGTAGGTGAAAAGCTCCACATGTTTGCGACCCTTATGGTGGCCATTGGAACTTTGACCTCTGCCACTTGGATTTTGTCGGTGAACAGCTGGATGCAGACGCCAGCGGGCTATGGGATCAACGAGGTTGGCCAGTTCATTCCTGAGAACTGGTGGGAAATCGTCTTTAATCCCTCCTTCCCCTATCGCCTTGTGCACATGGTCCTTGCGGCCTATCTGACCACCTCTCTCGTGGTGGGTGCCGTTGGCGCGCTCCACCTCCTTCGAGATCGCACGAACACAGAAGCTCGACGCATGTTCTCTATGGCGATGTGGATGGCCGCGATTGTGACGCCGATCCAAATCTTTGCTGGCGATGCGCACGGTCTCAACACACTAGAACATCAGCCCGCCAAGGTTATGGCGATGGAAGGTCACTATGACAGCCATCCCGATGGCGCACCGCTGATACTTTTTGGCATTCCAAATGCTGAAGAACGCTCCATTGATTACGCTATTGAAATCCCCAAGCTCAGCTCGCTGATATTAAAGCACGATCTTGACGCTCCGATGGCAGGACTCGATACGATCCCCGACGACGAAGAACCACCCGTCGCAATTCTCTTCTGGAGTTTCCGCATCATGGTCGGCCTTGGCTTTGCTATGCTCGGTCTTGGCGCTTGGAGCCTTTGGGCACGCTGGCGCGGCGCTCTATATGACTGGAAATGGCTCCATCGGACTGCGCTTCTTATGGGCCCGACGGGCTTCATCGCAGTGCTTGCTGGTTGGATCACCACTGAAGTCGGCCGCCAGCCCTACACGGTCTACGGTCTGCTTAGGACTTCAGATAGCCTCGCTCCCGTAGACGCGCCTGCTGTCGCGACATCACTTCTTGCCTTTATCGTTGTCTATTTCTTCGTGTTCGGTGCCGGCACGTTCTACATTCTGCGGATGATGAACATGCGTGCCTCAAGTTCCAAATTGGCGCTGAACGACAGCCCAATTCGCGCCGTCACTGGCGCGGCGCAGCAACTCCAAGAACCGTCCTCGAATTCGGCTCAATAAGGAAGAAACCGATGTATTCTGAACTCGCTTTTATCTGGGCCGGCCTGATTGCTTTTGCTGTGCTCACCTATGTTGTGCTCGATGGGTTTGATCTCGGGCTAGGTATTCTCTTTCCCTTCGCAAAGTCAGATCGCGACCGTGACCTTATGATGAACTCGGTCGCACCTGTCTGGGACGGCAACGAAACGTGGCTGGTGCTTGGTGGCGGCGGCCTCTTTGCCGTGTTCCCGCTTGCTTACGCGATCGTCATGCCTGCCCTCTACATCCCGATCATAGTGATGCTCTTGGCTCTCGTTTTCCGCGGGGTATCGTTTGAGTATCGCTGGCGAACGAAACGATGGAAGGGTGTCTGGGACTTTGCCTTCTTCGGAGGATCTCTGATCGCCGCCTTCAGCCAAGGCATCGCTCTAGGCGCACTCGTTCAAGGTATCGAAGTCGTCGACCGCGCATATGCAGGTGGTTGGTTTGACTGGTTGACACCTTTTTCTGTGCTAACAGGCATTGCGGTTGTCGTTGGTTATGCGCTCCTCGGGGCGACTTGGATCGTGCTCAAGACCGACGGATCACTCGAAATTCAGATGCGCCGCTATGCGTTTGTTCTTGGCATTGCGACGTTGGTTCTGATCAGCATCGTGAGCCTTTTCACGCCGTTCCAAGATCCGATTTATTTTGAGCGTTGGTTCAATCTTCCCGGAAGCCTTTGGACGATGATCGTGCCCGTCATAATGTTTGGCCTCGTTTGGACGTTTTTCCGTGGCCTCAATGACCGCCGCTCTCTCTCTCCATTCCTGAGTGCGCTTGGTTTTTTTGTGGTGAGCTTTGTCGGCATCGGTATCAGTTTCTACCCGATGATGGTTCCGCCCTCTCTAACAATCTGGGAAGCCGCAGCGCCGGATAGCAGCTTAGCCTTCGCACTCGTCGGCGCTGTGATCCTTCTTCCGATTATCCTTGCCTACACAGCCTACTCCTACTGGGTGTTCCGAGGCAAAATGGATCCAAACGAGGGATACCACTAATGCAACAGTCACTTCTTTCGAAATGGCTTTGGTTCATAGGCCTATGGATTGCCAGCGTCATAGCACTTGGGATTGTCGCCTATGCGATCAAGGCCGTGATCTGAGACGCCTATAGACAATTGAGCGCCCGATTAACTTGGGCGCTCATAATCTTTCAGACCTACTTTAGAGCCTGCGATAGCTTCGTCATGTAAGCTGACACGATTTCCAAAGCCCGCTCACTGGTCGCTGCCTGCGCATAAACCCGAAATTCAGGAGCGTTCCCCGACGGACGAAGATGCACAACTTCACCAGATGTCGTTTTCACTCGAAGCCCGTCGGTCAGATCAACCTCGGCCACCTTGCCCGTCAAAGCAAAGAATGCGTCGCGCTTTTCTTCGTCACTTATGAGACCCGCAAGCAACTCTCCAGCCTTTCCACGATCTATCTCTTGCACGCGATCAGCAGCGGTAAAAACCGGTGGTAGCGCACCGATCAAGTCGCGGATCGTCTGCCCTTTGGCATGTGCCGCGACCAAGGGCGCAATTATTGGCAAAAGTGAATCCCGCGTCATGAGCGGCGCTAGGGCTCCGGCCTGATATCCCAAAAGGAAGCCGCCGTTCGCCTCGAAACCGACAACCCTTGCCGACGCGTTGCGAGCAAGCACATCTTCCATCGCGGCGATGACAAAGGGTGAGCCAATGCGTGTCATATGCACGGCTTCAAAGTCTTCGACGAGATTGACCATGTCATTAGAGGACACCGGTGTGCAGATTTCCTTGGCACCAAGATGCAAGGCCGTCAGCACCCCAAGAATATCGCCAGGAACAACGGTGCCAAACGCATCTGTCACCATCGGGCGGTCCGCGTCACCATCCGTAGACACCACACTGGCAAGCTGATGCTCTTTGCACCAACGGGCCAGCATGGCACGCGTATCAGGATCCACTGCCTCGGTATCAACTGGAATAAACTCGTCTGAGTGGGCGAGGGGTACAACATCAGCCCCAAGCGCACTCAACGCGGCCTCCATCTCATCTCGCGCAACTGAAGAATGGCGATATACACCGATACGCAAACCCTTGAGCGCGCTCGCTCCAAAAGCTTTTGCATATCGAGCGACATAGTTCTCTGACGCTTCGGGAAGATGCTCCAGCGTACCTTGCGAAAGCGACGGCGTTGCACCCACATTCGCGGCGACAACGATGGCAGTCTCATCTGCTTTGGAAATCTCACCTATAGGGACATAGAATTTCAGCCCGTTTCGGTCAGCCGGAATATGACTTCCTGTCACCATGATAGCCGAGGCCTTCGCTCTTAGCGATGCCAATGCAAGAGCAGGTGTCGAAACAGCGCCGCAATCCACAACACGAAGCCCAATCGATAAAGCCGTTTGAATAACGTTATCTGCGATGCGCGGCGACGACGGCCTTAGATCACGACCAACATAAAGTGCACCGCCATTGGGGCAGGCCTCAAGAAACGCGAGCGTATATTTGGAAACTAAATCAGGCGTCAGATCGGTCACCAAACCGCGCAGACCGCTTGTACCAAAGGAAGGAGCCATTCCGAAAACCTCAAGAAATCAATGCGATTTCTTAGAACAGCGACAAGCGGCCTCGTCAATTGCAAAGGCTAGGTTAATCGAAACCTAAGGCTACGCACCCTCTGCGAAGGCCTCATTAAAGCGCAAAGGTTATTCTCCAAGACCAGCTCAATAGGAGAACAAAATGTCTGCCAAGGATCACTTTCGCACCCAGAACCGTAGTCGCGCTGGGGGGCCGTCTCACCTCATCAATGTGGCGCCAGACGATATGACAGATCTGCCTTTCGTAACGCAGTGGATTTATCTTTCGGTCCAAGGCGCGTTAACCATTACGACGTCAGGCGGCGAGACCCTTACTACGCCGTCAATGCAGGCCGGCTGGCACCCAATCGAGGTGAGCCGAATTCATTCAAGCGGGACCACCGCAACCGGAATTATGGCGGGCTGGTAATGCGAATTGCACTCCTCAAGGGCACGATGCGCCGCCAGCCTCTAGTCTCCAAACATGCTATTGGTTCGGTCGAACCTATCGCGGTCTGGGATTTTTCTTCGGCTGAGTTCCCACAAGGCTTTTCACATAGTCGAGACTCCGCCGCAGTGGGTATCGAAGCCGATGGGAGCTTTACGACGATCGGTCGGAATATGCTTCGGTATGATCGCAGCAAGGCATCCCTCAATGTCATTCTAGAGGACAGCTCCACCAATATCCTTAGCTACAGTGAAGCAGTGGCGGGGTCTGGGTGGATACCTTCGGGCGCAGCGGTCTCAAACTTAGCTTTGAATGCCTTGGGGCAATTCGCAGGATGCCGCGTCGCAAGCAATGGTGCAACCTGGCACCGACTTTTGCACGCAGAGAGGCCGCAGCTCTCAAATGGTGTGCCTTACCGCGTTAGGTGTTGGTTGCGGCTTGGCTCATCAGAGCAAGCGGTCATCATCCTACGCAACAACGTTGGCGCGACCGAGTCCCGTCTCCAAATCACGAGCCTCGGCTTCACGGTGCAAGCTGCAGCTGCGGGAAGCATCAGTGATATATCGTTCCGTGCGACAGGCGAAAATCTTGAAATTTCGCTTGTTTTCACGCCCAATTTTGGCAGAGAGTTGAACCTCGGGATTGGTCCTGCGTCCTTGGTCGCCGGTGAAGATGTTATCGTGTTTGGTGCGCAAATCACGATTGGAACGGAGCATTCTAGCTACATTCGGAGCTTTGGCGGAGCTGAAACCAGAGCTTCCGACGTCGTGAATTGGGCGGCGCCGATCGGTCATTTTGACGTCCGAACGACCACCGAGGAAGGCAACTACATCGATCAGGCAAATGTCTCGGTCACGGTGGGTTGGGCCCCAGCGTTCCCATTTCGGGCATCAAGTCTGGCGATGTACCCTGCCGGAACGTTGTGATGCAAACGCCCTATCACCTGCTGGGTAAATTCTCGATCATCTTTGGCGCGGAGCAACAAAGGATGATCGGGAATGCCTTCACCGCCTACGGGTGAAACCACGGTGGGGATGCCTAAGTCTATCGTCTCGAACACCTTGATTTTCACGCCAGAGCCAATTCGAAGTGGAGCAACCGCCAAGTCAGCGGTCTGTAGAATCTTTGCAGGGTCATCAACAAATCCAGTGATGGTAATGTCGGCGCACGCAAGACCTTTCAATCGTGCACTTGGATGTGCACCAACGATCCAAATGTGAGCATCGGGGCAATCGCGTTTTATCTGTGGGAAAAGGTTATGAATGAAATGCAGTGCTGCGTCTTCATTTTCAATACGCGCCATATTCCCCCAAAACACGATCCGTCCACTTGTCGGTGCGCGCGGTTCGCCGCCCTCAATCGTTCCACGCTCGGGTATCGCCGAAACTGGTGTTTCAGTTTGCTTTGCGATCAAAATCTTGTCGGAATGGCTCAGAGTTTCGATGCGGCAAACACCATTCCACGCTCCTGTCTCCCATCTTTGGACGCGCCGCGCCTCTAGGTAGAAGAACGCCGACCGAAGCCCAAAACGCCGTGCGCGCCGAAAATACAGGTTCGAGACGACATCATGCTGACGAAACGTAAAAAGCGGCCAGAATTTGCACGGAATCGCACTTAGACCTTGCGAAAAATCTGCATAAAAATCGGTGTGATCCGACGACGACACATGCGCTTTGATTGCCTTTCGGCCGCGCCAAAGCCGTGCCGCTGCAAACGCTGGCTTCAAGGGATAAGCAAGCCCCCCGAATACGCGGTCATACATCGAAATATCTAATATCTCTGCCGAAACATTTTCGGGCCAATTCGTCTCTACGGGATCGAGTTGATCAAACCGATTTCGAAAGGCGATAACATGGACCGAAGCATAGCTCCGTGCCAACTCAGAAACTTTCTTGAACGCAAGTTTCTGACCTGACGAGGTGGCTCGTGAATTCGGGTTGAACCCACATACATAAAGCAAGTGCCGATCGGCAGCTGGTGAAGGTTCGAGCGGTTGTCGCCGCCAGCCCCTCACCATTTCCCGAAAATCCTGCCCAAAAGCCTCGCATTTGTCGATATCAGCGCCTGCCGCACGATTTAGGCACACAGCCAAGTTCCCACCAAGCGCCCAACTCGAACCTTTAAACGCGCGACTGACATTTACAATTTTTCCTGCGCTACCTACGCCCACGAGATCACCAATGGACTGAATGCAGCGTTGGGGGTCAGACCGGAGTTTATCAAATGGATAGATCTTCACATTCTCAGCACCCAATACCGACCGCCACCGCGTAATCTGGCCCGCATAATCTTGATATCGCCGCGTCCGGGGGAGTCCGATGTAATTCAGCTGTTCAAATGCTGTCGAACCCCGCCCCGCCCCGCGATCATATCCCGTTTCCATCTTGAGACCCGACCATAGACGCGTTGCCGGATTCTTTGCGATAAAGACCACCCTTAGTTTGGGACATAAACGTCCAATCGCCTTGATCCGCCAAAGCGGTAACGGGCCATAGTCAGGTGCAACCTCGACGAGGGGACAACTGCTCTGCTCAAACATTTTGAGATAGCCGCCAATTGTCCATGAGCGGCCACGATCAAAGTGATGGGTTTCTTTTTCGGTGGGCAAAGAAAACAAGCCTTGCGCCCTTAGTTCTCGGTCGATCCAAGTCGTACCAGCCTTTTGTGCTCCGATGATTAGCAACTCTGGCTTTCGCAAATTCGCGAAACGTTGCGCATAAAGAGGTACCCAGAGCACGGCAGCCAGTTCCAAACTTGCGATGATAAATTGAAGGGATTTGACGACAAATCCAAATGGCCCCGGCGAGCTTCGGTATGGATTAGCACCAAATGCTGTGAGAATTTGTTCGACAGGTTTCATCGTGCCATTCCTCTTTGGAATGCTTCGGAAATCGTGCCCTGCGAAGCGAGCCAAAGACGAATTTCACTCAATGACTGAACACAGAGCGTAGCGCTCGCGGCCCCCACGGGACCGTAGAATTTCGCGCCTAGGACGATTGATATCGCGCCAAGAACGAGGCTTTGGAAAGAGACGCGGGCAACGAGGCCCTCTTGGCCGGACATCGCTAGGAATAGGCCCGACGCGCCGGTCAAGCCATTGACGACTTGCCCCATCGACAGCAGAAGCAAGACAACGAACATTTGCTCTGCATCAGGAGAAATGACGCCCAGCAAGAAGCGTCCAATTGCTGCGAAAATCAAAAAAACGACGATTGCAGGAACACCCGCCATCTTGGCTGCAAAACGTAAATAAGAACGAAGCTCGCCGAAATTACCAGCGACGCTATGATGAGCAAGATGCGGCCCAACAAAGAGTCCGACCGCATTGTGCACAAACACGATGATCGAACTGAGCCGTGAGGCCGCGAAATAACCGCCCGCAACTTCAACCCCGCAAAAGGCACCAATCGCAAGCGTATCGAGGTTGGCGAAAAGGGTACCAGTCAGGTTGCTGACCCAAATCCGATTGCGCACGGCCCCAACATCCTTTGGCACAGACGAAGGCTTTAGCGATTTAGACAAGATCACGAACTGAGCGACTGCGATTAGAACGATTGCAGGCAGCGCCACCGACAAGAGGAACTTTGTCTGCGCACCCGCTGGAAAATTTGCTGCGAAAGCAACTGCAAGTAAGAGAATGGCGCGCCACAGGATATCTCGTGGCACTAGCGCGTAAAACAACGCCCCACGTGCTCTCAATGTCGCTCCGATCAGGTCAAATGAAACATAGGCAGGCAGTAAGGCTAGCCCAAGAACAAGCACACTTTTTTCAAGTATGAGCGAACCGGCTAGGGCAACACCGACGCAGACGAGAATAATTTGGGTCAATGAGCGGTGAAAAAGTTGCTGAGACACTTCGCCTTGGGCGAAATAACGCAAGAGCGTAAGTGGCCAACCCAGTCCGCATACTGGTGCAAAAAGCGCCAGCATTGCGATCACGGTGCCGAAATAACCGAAATCCAAAGGGCTCAGCATACGCCCAAAAACTGCAAGCGTGACGAGTGACAATAGAGCCGCGCACATTCGAAGCGTGAGGACGAATAAGCCGTCCTTTAGCATCCCGAGTCGCCCTCTGCATATCGCGCGAAGGCGAGCATTCCCAAAGTCAGCGCTGGACCGACCCATAGATAGAACGAGGTAAGCATGCCTCCGTCAATCGAGCCCGCCACAAGTAAGATACCAAAACAAAGGCGCGCACGTTTTTGGTCAAGAGAATGACCTCTACTCAACACCCAAGCGATGGATGCGAGGGTCAAAATGGTCAGGAATGCACCGCCATACATAGCAAGCCTGAGTATAAGGCTCTTAGCAGTAAGGGCATTGCCCGTGTTCAGGTCTTGGCTCACTTCCCAAAGGTAGGCCAAGGAGACAACACGTTGGGGAAAGAAAAACACTTCGTTGGACCATCCTACCCCAATCCACGGATGCTCAAAGATGATTGAGAGCGCGGCCTTATTGTAGGTCTTGCGAATAAGAGCCGAAGGGTCATCCGAAAGTCGCGTCATCCTCTCGAAAAGTGAAGGAGCCAAATCTTCTCTGAAGAGCAGAAAAACAATTAATGCGAATACGGCCAGAACGATCAACCGCCACCTGCGGCTCGGATGTTCATTTAGCCATAGATAGAGAACGACAATAAGCGAAAGTAAAACACCAGTAAGCGAACTTGTGGCGAGCACCAAGCCTAGCGCACCGGTCAAGAGCCGCGCAGAGAAAGCACCCGCTGTGGGATAAATAATCCATGGGATGAAAAGCAGCATGACCAGCTTGGCAAGCTCCGCGGGCTCCATAGTTGGACCGCTCAGGCGTCCGAACCGCGCAATCGCAGCAAGTCCTTGGTGGTCACGTGCTCCTTCGAAAAATGGCCAAAGGAGATTGTGCAACCCACCACGACCGAAAAGCGCTGCGAACTGGATCAATGAGTATAGACAGGTCACCAAGAACGCCGCGACGATTGCCTTTTGAAGCAGTTCTCTCCCCAAGAAAAACGGCAACGACATCCCCGCAAGTAAGAGTAAAATCAGAACAAATGGCACCATTGCTGTGCGCACTGATTTCCCAAGTGGATCAAGGCCGTAACTGCTCACTCCAATTGAGGAAAAATTGGCGCCATTCCAGAGTGTAAAGATCACGCAAGCGAACAAGAAAAGTGCAGTGATGCGCAATACGTCTGCGCCCTGACCGCGCAACAAAAACATGCGTGCCCCGCCCTGCCAAATGATCAGCAAGACCAACAGGGGCACTATATAAAGCGCGAGGTTGGCATCAAAATTACCGAGCAGTCCCAATTTTCGCGATGCGCAGAACGGAAGTGCGAGAATGAAGAGAACCGAGATCAGACGTGTTGACGCTGTAAGACTGAACATCGACCTTACCAGTTGTTACGGCACTCTGAGCGACAATTGACCTTAGGCCGCTATGATAGAGACGGCGCATGATGCCGCTGGGTAGGAGTCGCATGATTAACCTTAACAGCGGGTAAATATAGGAAAGGGAAAACAAACCTTTTTGGTGAAAAACGGCGCGTGCATACCACTTGCACTCCGCCAGCCCTCGACGCAGCGAAGTCCGGCGTTTGAAGAACCCTGCGCCAACCCTCCAACTGAAAAGGGTCTGCGGCACATTCGCCATGCCGATACCCAATTGCGAAAGATGGACAAGAAATGCGAGGTCCTCCGTCAAATGCGCGTTTGGATAGCGAACCCTCGGGTCAAGGAATACTTGGCGACGAAAACAGAAGGTTGGGTGAAGAAGCGGAATGAGCCGTGTGAGTGACTTTCGCGCATCCTGAGGGCTCAGTGGATAATTGCGCGCGCCCGAAATTTGCCCTTGCTCGTCGATATCTTGGACTTGGCATCCTACGAGTGCCACGTCGGGATTGGCCCTCAGATAGTCAATCTGCGCAGCAAAGCGTCCTGGATGTGATATATCGTCCGCATCCATGCGGAAAACAAACTCCTCCTCGCCCAAGAAGTCGATCAAACGATTGAGCGAACGCGCCAGACCGATGCACTCGGGGTTATGACGCACCTTGAAAAAGCGGTCTTTGTTCAGCTCCAACCAGATTTCTTGCTCAGGCGTCAGAGCCCCATCGCAGGCGAGGTATATGTGAATACCGCTCGCACCTTCTTGGACTTCAACGGATTTGAGGGCCGTTTCAAGGTAGGAAATGCTGTCGCCGCGATGCAACGTCATCAAAACCGCAACGATCGGTAATCCGCAATCAAGGTTGGACGTGTCGAACATAGAAGCCTCCCATTCAAGATGAGAAGCAGCTGACCATGTTGTGGTTAACGAACCCTTCAAAAAGGGTTTTCAAAGGGTTAACGCTTAGGAAAGAGTTTCAAGAAAGGCTGCGGCACTCTGGCGATAGGCAACTTGCGTTTCGGGCGCCATTTTATCCCACGTCCTATACACGGGTTGAAGTCGCGGATTGCCACCAAGCTTGTCACGGTTTCGAACAAGAAAATCCCAGTAAAGCGGATTAAAGGGACAGCACCCTTTCCCATGCTTTTTATTCACGTCAAAGGAACAGCCTTTGCAATAGTCGGACATCTTATTGATATAGTTCCCGCTAGAGGCATATGGCTTCGATCCCAAGAGACCCCCATCCGCAAATTGGCTCATGCCGATTGTGTTCGGAGCCTCTACCCATTCAAACGCGTCAACATAGACGGCGAGATACCACTCGTGGACCTCTTTGGGATTAATGCCCGCAAGCATCGCAAAGTTGCCTGTTACCATCAAACGCTGAATATGGTGGGCGTATGCTTCATCTCGCGTCTGTCCAATCGCCGCAGCAAGGCAAGCCATCTCCGTATCGGCCGACCAATAGAACCAAGGTAAAGGTCGGGACGCTTCAAGATAATTTGCGTCGGTGTATTCCGGCATCTTGAGCCAATAGATCCCTCTGACATATTCACGCCAACCTATGATCTGGCGGATATATCCTTCGACCGCATTTAGCGGCGCTTTGCCCTCGTAATAGGCACGCTCGACCCGCCGACAAAGTCGCAATGGGTCCAAGAGGCCGACGTTCAGATAGAGCGCAAGCAGAGAGTGATAAAGAAACGGCTCGCCCGTAAGCATCGCGTCCTGATAATCGCCAAAGTTCGGTAGGGCGTCACGAACAAAAGCCTCCATGATTACTTCAGCTTGGTCAGGAGTGACGGCGAACCCAAAAGGCTCGAGGTGACCAAAGTTATTTGGAAAATTGTGCTCGATTAGTTTGAGCACCTGTTTCGTGATATGGTCGGGTTCGAATTGCACTTGCCGCGGCATAAACAAATCGTCGCGTGCGGGCTTGCGGTTCTCGGCGTCGAAATTCCACTGCCCTCCCTCTGGCTCGTCCCCTTGCATCAACAGACCAGTTTTGCGGCGCATTTCGCGATAGAAATACTCCATGCGCAGTTGCTTGCGATCGCTGACCCAATGCTCGAATTCATGCCTTGATGCAACGAAACGGTCATCCTCTAGCATCACTAGTTCGACTGTGTTTTTGCATGCCCAATCTTTGAGAGATTGTCTGAGACGATACTCGCCGGGCTCAATCATAGTAACACGCGAAGCGCCCGTCTCGACCATTCGCCGTTCCAACTCTGCTTGGATAGATCCCTTGTTTTCAGGGTCATCGTAGGCTGTATATCGAACGTCCCAGCCATCTGTGCTTAGGCGGTCTGCAAAATGTCTCATTGCAGAAAAGATGAAGGCAAGCTTCTTTTTGTGATGCGGAACATAGGTCGCTTCGTCCCGCACCTCGGCCATAACAACAACGGCGTCACTCGCGCTGACTGACCTCAAGGCGGCCCCGTCGCAACTCAGTTGATCCCCAAGAACAAGAATGATGTGGTCATAAGATATGGTCATAATTGAGAGCTAGCGCAGGGGATAGTGCGTTCCAGACTTCGCCCGAGTTCAAATGTAAAAAAGCCGGATCGAGAGAACTCGAACCGGCTTCTTGATTGGAAGAGCGAGTGGTTTAGTGGTCTGCACTTGCGCGACGGGGGCTAAGCTCTGAGGCCAGCACCACTGCAAGACCTAAAAGAATGGAGATCAGCGAGGTTCCAGCTGAGAGCATCTCTACGTGCCCACCACCGATAAATGCATTTGCACCATCTCCTTCACAAAACACGCTGGCGCGCATGGCGACATAGTGCATGGTTGCGATTGCCGCCCCCATGACAATGGATCCAAGCAAAGAGGCCAGCACGGGATTGTCACGACCAAACTTGTTTGCAAGCACAAATCGCGTCGAGATCGAAAGCGCCGCCAACACAACGGCGCCGACGACCGAAGCCAAGAGCATGTCCACGCGGAAATACATGATGGCCGAGGACTCCATCGCAAACATTCCAATATAGTGCATCGCACCAATTCCAGCACCGAAGAAGACGCCACCAAAGACAATACTCAGAACTTTAATTGTCTGACGCGAGGTGATCCATAGAGCGAGATAACATGCAAGAATGACCGGAATGATCGAAACAAGCGTGATTGGAATGTCGTAGGCCACAGGGATAGGCAATACGAAAGCCATCATCCCAATAAAGTGCATCGCCCAAACACCAGCGCCTAAGACCGCTGCACCAGACCAGAGCCAGACGGACTTGTTTATGATATCCTCGGTTACGGAAATCTTGCGCGAAATCTCAAGCGTCACATACGACGCCATAATCGAAAGCAAGATCGAGAGCACCACCATTGGAATGCTATACTCTCCTTCAAGGACACCCGTGAGTTCCGAAGGATCAAGCGATAAATTGATTAACCCAAAGAGCGTCATTACGCGGCCTCCTCATGTCGGTCCGAATGTTTAAAGGTATCGACGCGTTCTTTAACGTCCATGCTGCGCTGAAGGAGGCTGACCGAAGCTTCTTTGACCTGCTCGGTCTGCTCTGTATCCGCCGCAGCGCCTTTGCTGATAGAGCCCGAAGTGCTGCTTGCGACGTCCACACTCTGCTTTTGTTCGGTGATCGCTTTTACGATTTGGCGAATATCGGTATCGGCGCGCGTAACTTGAGCTGCAATTTGGCCGAAGGCCTCACGGGTGCTTTCTGTCGCCGTCGCACCACGCTGAACGCTATCGAGCGACTTTTGAATAAGTTCTTCGGTTTGGCGTACCGCCTCAGTAGACCGCTTTGCGAGCGCCCGCACTTCGTTAGCCACAACTGCGAAACCTTTACCGTGAATACCGGCACGCGCCGCCTCGACAGAGGCGTTGAGGGCAAGAATATTGGTCTGGAATGCGATATCGTTTATTGCCTTCATCACCGTAGCAATGTCTTCGGCAGAACTGGATATTTCGGACATAGTCGCGACCATAGCGTCCACTTGCAGGTTGCCTTCGTCTGCAAGGGCCTGCGCCACGCTGACCGAACCCGCAGCTGCTTGGGCGGCTTCGACGACCATCGTCGCTTGCCCGCTGGTTTCATGGAGCATCGAGGACAGCTCCTCGACATTGGCGGCGCGAGTTTCAGCTTCGGCTGCGAGGTTATTTGCAGCCCCCGCCAAAGACCGAGAAAGATGCGCCATATTAGAGGCGCCATAAGCCGAATCCGCAACAAAGTTTTCAAACACCTCAAGTAATTCGTTTACGGCACGAGCGGATTCACCAATTTCGTCGTTCGTCTCAACAAGGACGCGGCGCGATAGGTCCTTATCTGCAACGATTTTACGAAGCGTTCGCTCAAGCCCTTTCATCGGACCAAGCGCACTTCGGACGTAAAGCGTCATGAAAAGAACGAACGCCAAAGAGCTCGCCTGAACGATAGCCGTCATAACTTTGACGAACTCTGATCGAGCTCCCATCAACGAGTCATACGGGACCTGAATGCTCATCTCAAACTGCTGCCCCGCAAAGGAAAGGGGCTGGATAAGTTCAAACGTCTTGCCGATGCTGTGACCACTATTGATGGTAATCATGCCTTCGTCATCGAGCGCGGAAACCACTTCTGTTCCTTTTTCGAAAGAAATCTTGCTGGAATACTCCAATTCACGACGACCACCGAAGGTGACCGCAAATTCATTCGCCAAGGTCTGAATGACTCTAGCACTCTTCATCATCGATCCCGCGTCGAGACTAGCTACAACAAAGAGACCCTTTTCGATTTCCACGGCCAGCACCAAACGCTCTGCATCAAAGCCGGTGAACCGGATTTCGCCACTCTTGGAGCGGAGTTCAAAAAGGGTGCCCGTGTTAAAGTCTCGACCATCTTCTGCGACGACAAGAAGTTGACCGGAGGCATCCATGAGGCCTGCATCTCTGAACTCTTCATGCCGGTAAATAAACGCCCCAAGAATTGCTCCCATCTCGGAGAATTCGTCGACAGTGTAGGAAGCCGCCCCCATTGAGCCGATACTTTCGATCAAGCTCATTTCAACATCTTGCAACTCTTCTGTCAGTACTTCGGCTACTGCGGCAAGTCTCCGGGCAGTCGAGCGTTCGAGCCAACTCGTCAGCGTCCCATAGGTCAACATGACGGTAGCGAACGCGCTCAGGACTGTCAGCGTAAAGACAAATATGGGGAGCCGGAGCGAAATTCGTTTATTTAGGAGCAATTGGCCGTCCTCTTTACTTAGCGACCAAACATCGGACGCTCGACTGGAAACGACCCGAAATCAGATAAGTTTAGGACAAGCAGGGCCTTCTTTTGGACCGCAGCTCCTCCTTTCGAGAGCGCTGCACGCTTTTGAAGCAATTGATCGAATTGGGATTAAGTTTGCCTCACCAAAGTAGTTCTGGAATGCTCGCAAGAAACATTTACACATTATGTTTTTTGTATGTATAAGTTTCCAAACATATTGGAGATTCGACGATGGACTACACTTCTAAATTTCAAGCGATGGCCGATGCAGCACGCGCGCGCGTTGACGAAGTCGCCCCTTCTGACGTTGCCACTCTTATGGCTTCGGGCGCAGTCGCTCTCGACATCCGTGATCCTGATGAGCACGCGAATGGCCATATTCCCGGTTCGATCAACCTCAGCCGCGGCAAGCTTGAGATGAACGTCGAAGGCATCGTCACCGATCCGGAAACCACGATCATCTGCTATTGCAACGCCAACAATCGCGGCGCTCTTTCGGCGGCGAGCCTCAAAGATATGGGCTATCCAAACGCCAAGTTCATAGCCGGTGGACTGAATGCTTGGAAAAAACTTCAGGCATAAGGCATGAAACGCAGGAACCTAATTTTGCTTGGGGGCGCGGGTTTAGTCGCAGTTGCGGCTGGCCTCTCGCTCCCACAGCTTTTCGGCGCCCCAAACGTCTCGACGCTTCCTCTAACAGGAAGTGAACTTGCCTCGGCAGAGGACATCGTACTTATCGATATTCGTCGCGAGGAAGAATGGAAGCAAACCGGCGTCATTGCAGGTGCACATCTGGTGACTTACGCTGGCGCAGAGGACTTTCTCGCAAAGGTGAAACCGCTCGTCGGTCAGGGCAAAAAGCTTGCGCTCGTCTGTCGGTCTGGCAACCGAACCTCACAAGCGTCGCGCCAAATTGCGTCGCTTGTTGATTTTGAAATCATTGACGTTAAAGGCGGCATGCTTCGCATCGCGAGCGAGGGTTATGTCCCAGTTCCGCCGACCAATGCACAAGGTTGCTTGAGTTGCTGAAAAAATCGGGCGAGGGATCAAAACCTGCCCTACTCTTTACCGCGAAGTGCCTTTCTATAGGCGCTTGGCGTCACGCCTTTAAGCGCGCGGAATTGGCGGTTAAAATTCGCCAAAGAGCCATAACCAACATCCTCTGCAATATGAGCAACGGGAAGTTCTGTCGCCACGAGCTGCGCGGCAGCGGCACCAATTCGAAGTTTCATCAAATAATCGGTCACCGTTTCACCCGTCTGCTTTACAAAAAGCCGGTGCAAGCCAGAAACAGAGAGCGCAGCGATTTTGGCAAGATGCTCCATTTCAACCCGTTGTTCAAAGTTGGAATGAAGATGGTTCAAGACACGCTCAATCCGGTCGCGATTGATCCCATGGGCGGTTCTCTCGACCGAAGTACTTGCGAGAGGCGTGGCCGCGCCTGCTTCGAGCAGAGCAAGTATTTTGAGCAAGACAAGGAACCGCTCTTGAGGAGCGCCTTCAAAAAACTGCTCGATCATTGACCGCACCCTAAGCGATACACTTTGATCAAAAGCAAGGCCTCTAGCCCCTCTAATGGAAAGGCGCTTTAGCCCCTCCCATTCTGGTAGCCCTTGGAACCGATCGAGCCACTCTTGAGAGAACCAAATGACCAAAGCTCGGTGAGGGCCTTTGGCAATCCGAGCACGGCTCATCCATGTATGAGGCAAATTCGGGCCGACAAGCACCAAGTCTCCATCGGTATAATCCCCAATATGATCGCCAATAAAGCGCTGGCCTTTTGAGTTCAGCGTCAGCGTCAATTCCCATTCGGGATGGTGATGCCATTGGAACGGAATTTCCCCCTCGAGCTGCCTATTCAAAAGCGCAAGCGAGGAGTCTTCGGTCCAAGGCAGATTCTCAAGAAAGGGTCTCATCGCGCATATATGACCAAAATCCTGCCAGAATAGTATTAGTTTTTGACAGTGCAATACAACATTAAGGCATTCAATTCGTTATCGTGAGGCAAGGCAAAAGGGAGGAACTGCCATGCAAAAAGCGATTACAGGGGCTGATATTAGCCATCCGGTCTCGTCCAAGGTGACGACTCAACTCAAAGATATCAAAAAGACGATGCCGCTCCGCGTGCTTTCCGAAGAGGATTGGCAGCACTGGATCACCAAAGGCTATGTCATTGTGCGCGAAGCGATCTCCAAAGAAGCCGCAAAGCGCCTTGAGGACGTGCTTTGGGAGTTTGATGAAAAGGACCCGAAAAACCCCGAAACTTGGTATGAGCCCCAGCGCCGTCCGCACGTCCGCCCAGAGTTGAACAATGTCGGCATGACCGAAATTTATCATCACCAGTATATGTGGGACAACCGCATGACCGAGAGGGTCTATAACGCGTTTGTTGATATCTGGGACCGAGAAGATCTCTGGGTCGCGATTGACCGCGCCAACATCAACCCGCCCAAAAAGGTTAAGGGCAATCCCGATGGCTTCATCCATTTTGACGTCGACATGAATGCACGCCCTTTCCCAATCGGGGTCCAAGGCGTCCTATCGATCCGCAAACAGGACATCGAAACAGGCGGCTTCCAAGCGGTGCCTTACCTGTTCCAGAATTACGAGGAATGGGTCAAAACACAGCCAGACGACCGCGATCCGATTTGCCCAGATATGACGGGCCTCAGCCGCGAGAATGTCGATCTGGAGCCGGGCGATCTCATGATTTTCAACTCGCTTCTTGCTCATGGCGTTCGCCCGAACCACTCCGATGGTCGCGTCCGCATGGCCCAGTATATTTCGATGTTCCCCGCAGAACAGGATAACGAAGCAGAGCGTCAGGAGCGCATTCGTCTGTGGAACGATATTGAGCCACCCGCGCGCCCCGACTTCCCCGGTGATCCGCGCGAGTGGGAGAAAAAGCATTATGGCCGTGCTTACCTTAACCCACTTGGCCGTAAACTCCTTGGCGCAGATCTTTGGTAAAACGAAGGTAAGACTAAGTAAAAAGAGGAAGATTCAGCTGAGCTTCTGATTAAAGATGACCCAAGAGCACCCCCGGTCAACTCTTGACACTTTGTCGCAGTTGGTGGAGCACTTGGGTCTGATTTTTTAGAGCAATCTGAGTGCACATGTTTTCTTGGTTTGAAAAACGCGTTAGCGCCTACCCGCAAGACACGCCCAAAATGCCACCGACCACGTTTTGGGGCTTTATGCACCATTATTCGAGCGGAGTAATCTTGTGGCTGATCCTTGTTGGTATCGGCGCAGGGACAATTGCACTCTTCGAAGTGTTTCTCGTCGGCTGGGTCGGCGGTTTGGTAAATAACGTCACCGATACACCACGCGATATCTTTTGGTCGGAGCACGGCAAAAGCATCATACTTATGGGGCTCGCGTTGGTGATCGGGATGCCGATACTGAACGCCCTGACCTCACTGACACTTCATCAAACCTTGATGGGGAATTTCCCGCAGCGCGTGCGCTGGAAGGCCTATCGCTATCTTCTTCGTCAATCAGTTGGGTTTTTCCACGACGAATTCGCAGGACGCATTGCACAGCGCGTTCTTCAAACGGCGCTTGCTGTACGTGAAGTCGCCCTCAAGATTATGGACGTAGGCAGCTATGTCACGATCTACTTCATCGGTGCACTTACCCTCGCGGCAAGTCAGGATTGGCGTCTCGCTCTTCCGTTCATTATCTGGTTTCTACTCTATGCCCTGATGCTCTCGCATTTCGTACCGCGGCTCGCGCTCGTCGCAGCGGACCAAGCCGACGCTCGAAGCATGATGACCGGACGGATCGTGGACAGCTACACGAACATCTCCACCGTCAAACTCTTTTCCCATGCAGACAGAGAAGAGCGCTGGATGCACGAAGGGATGGATCGGTTTCTTGGCACCGTTTATCGCCAGATGAGGCTCTCGACCGGTCAAGACATCATTCTCAACCTGATCAACGTTTGGCTCGTAGCGTCGGTAACAGGACTTGGAATTTGGCTTTGGATCAACGGGATGATCGAAGTCGGCGCAATCGCTATCTCGGTTCCTCTCGCAATTCGACTTAACAACATGGCCCATTGGATCATGTGGGAATTCGCCGCTCTATTCGAAAATATCGGGACGGTGCGTGATGGTATTTCAAGCCTTGCATTGCCCCGCACCATAACCGACGCCCCGAATGCCAAACCGCTCGTTGTGAGCGACGCCGTTGTGAAGTTCGACAACGTCACCTTCCGCTATGAACGGGCAAAGGGAGAGCGTCCGCTCGCGGTTCTAGATGACCTATCCTTGAAACTTAAGTCCGGTGAGAAAATCGGCCTGATCGGTCGCTCGGGCGCGGGCAAGTCTACACTCATCAATCTCCTCCTGCGTTTTTATGACATTCAGTCTGGAAGCATAACGATCGACGGGCAGGACATCCGCGAAGTCCCGCAAGAGAGCCTTCGGAGCGCGATCGGTGTGGTGACCCAAGACAGCTCGCTCTTGCATCGCTCGGTTCGGGATAACATTAACTATGGCCGCCCCGATGCGACGGACGAGCAGATTATGGCGGCACTTCGTATGGCTGAGGCGGATGGCTTTGTACCGGACCTCACCGATAGCCAAGGCCGCAAGGGACTTGATGCCCATGTGGGTGAGCGCGGCGTCAAACTCTCGGGCGGACAGCGTCAGCGGATCGCAATTGCTCGGGTCGCCCTCAAAGACGCCCCAATCCTCATTCTCGACGAAGCGACGAGCGCGCTCGACTCCGAGGTTGAAGCCGCAATTCAGTCGCGTCTTGATGTCCTGATGGAGGGTAAAACGGTCATCGCCATTGCGCACCGTCTTTCGACGATTGCCGCGATGGACAGGCTCATTGTCATGGATCAGGGCCAGATCGTCGAGCAAGGCACGCACGCAGAACTTCTTACGCTTGATGGGCTCTACGCCAAACTCTGGAAGCGTCAGTCTGGCGGCTTCCTCACACCGGACGAATGAGGCTCGGTTAGCCCGAGCCTCGCTCAAACTTAGCCGAGAAACTTCTTGACTGCATCCGCGGTTGCACTGACCACAGTGTCGATTTCTTCGCGCGTAATACAGAACGGAGGTGCATAGCCGATGATATCCCCTTGGGGCATAGCACGTGCGATCACATTCTTCTCGGCCATAGCGGCGGCGACTGCCGGACCAACTTTGCGCGCTGGATCGAAGTGTTTGCGCCCTTGACGCTCTTCGACAAGTTCGACGGCACACATAAGTCCTTCGCCCCGCACTTCGCCAACCTGCGGGTGGTCGCCAAGAGCCTCGGCTAAAGACGACTTGAGATAGGCGCCCATTTCGCCTGCATTCGCGACGAGCCCAAGCTCGTCGATGAGCTTGAGGTTCGCAACACCGGCAGCAGCGCCGATGGGATGTGCAGAATAGGTCCAGCCGTGACCAATCGGGCCATTCTCGTCCGTGCCTTGCTCCAGAACTTGCCAAACACGATCTGAGACGATGGAACCAGACAGCGGCGCATAGGCCGAAGTTAAACCTTTGGCGATGGTGATGAAATCAGGCTCGATCCCATAGTGATCTGATCCAAACATCGTGCCGAGACGTCCAAAGCCCGTAACGACTTCATCCGCGATGAGCAGGATGTCATATTTCCGCAGGACCGTTTGGATAGCCGCCCAATAACCAGAAGGGGGCGGCACGATCCCGCCCGTGCCAAGCACAGGCTCACCAATGAAGGCCGCGATCGTGTCCGGACCCTCCGCAAGGATCAACTCTTCGAGGCGAGCGGCGCATTGCGCGGCGAATGCCTCTTCGCTCTGGCTCTCATCCTCGCGGCGGAAATAATAAGGCGCGTCGGTATGGATGACCTGCTCGAGCGGAAGGTCAAACTTTTGATGAAACAATCCAAGCCCAGTGAGCGATCCCGTCATCAGGCCAGAACCATGATAACCACGCAAACGGCTGATGATCTTTTTCTTTTCAGGACGCCCGAGGATGTTGTTGTAGTACCAAACGAGCTTGATATTCGTCTCGTTCGCATCAGACCCCGAAAGGCCAAAATAGACCTTGGACATACCCTTGGGTGCGCGGTCCATAACCATCTTGGCCAGCGTGATCGAAGCCTCGGTGCCGTGACCCACATAGGCGTGATAATAGGCGAGCTCGCGCGCTTGGTCGGCAATCGCCTCGGCGATTTCGGGGCGGCCATAACCAACATTCACGCAATAAAGTCCCGCAAATGCATCCAAAAGACGGCGTCCCTCGCGGTCTTCGATATGCACGCCAGCACCGGTGCGTATCACGCGGGTCGGGGTCTCACCGCGCGCATGCATGGCGAGATGGGTTGAGGGATGGAAAAAGTTCTCCCGATCCCAGAGTGCGATCTGGTCATTATTTAGCATAGTGATGTCCTTTTCAGTCTTCGACGGCAAGCACGGCGAGGCAATCGCCCACCTGACAAATGCCGGGATGGTGACGCGCCATCAAAAGCCCGTCACGTTGAGCGCTAAGCGTGATCGGAGCGCGCCCCGTTTGACGCATGTCCCAAATCCGCGCGATCGGCTGGCCAACGGTCACATTGTCACCGAGTGAAATCAAAAACTCCACGAGCCCGCCCTCGGCGGTAAAGTGGAAACAGGCGTCGTCGGGTTGGCTGAGGTGCCGAGTCGGTGCAACCTCTCGCTCACCATTCAGAATACCTGCGTGGATCAAGAGATTGCGCACGCCTTTGCGGGCAATCTCGGTGGTATAGGGCGTTGCAGACCCCTGTCCACCAAGCTCTGTTGTGACAAAGGTCTTACCCTGCCCTTCCGCCGCATCATCATACATGCCCAGCGCGTCAATCTCGCGCATCTCGACACTAAATGGCGCGTTGAAGGCATCACGAGCAGCGCGACACCGCGCATACTGTTCTGGATCGTCGAGGATGTGCGACGCGGCAAAGGGTAGAAAATCGAGCGTCTTGCCGCCTGAATGAAAATCCAAAACGACATCAGCCATGGGCAACAGGGTGCGCTGGAAGTAATCGGCGATCTTTTGTGTGACCGTCCCATCAGGGGCACCCGGAAAAGCGCGGTTCATGTTAACCTGATCGATTGGCGAAACCCGATTGCCAGCCATAAAGGCAGGGTGGTTCATCGCTGGAATAATGATCACGCGGCCCGAGATTTCTTCGGCACTGAGCCGAGCGGCCAGATCGACAAGCGCGAGCGGTCCCTCATATTCATCGCCATGGTTCGCACCGGTCAGCAACGCAGTGGGGCCCGTTCCATTCTTGACCACAGTCAAAGGGATCATCACTGACCC
>CAYWUN010000023.1:25090-29879 GCA_964461315.1 uncultured Aestuarium sp. | reverse complement strand
TGCGTTCGCGGGCCGTCAGCTTGCCCTTGGCGTGTTGTGCGTCGATCCGCTTTTGACCACCACCAAGACGGGCTGTCTGGCGACGATCTTCGAGTTCCTGCAGGATATCTTTCATCTCGGTCCCCTTAAGGTCTTTGGGCGGACCATATGCGCAACATTCTTTCGCGGCTACACAAATTAGGCAAATTTGCAAATATTTGAGTTCGCTAAAATTTGCAAAAGCAAACTTGCAAATTTCACCGAGATGGGTTGCATCTCCCAGATGCACAACACATGGTCTCACAAATTGACCCGACAGACCTCGGGCGAGAGATCTCAATGACACAAATGACCAAAGCACGGCTTCTCGATCGCTCGACGCCACCACACATTATGACGCTAGTGTTATTGGCGGGCGTTTCGGCGATGAGCAACGCTATCTTTCTTCCCTCATTGAGCGGGATGACGTCATATTTCAACACGACCTACAGTGTAATGCAGTGGTCAGTCTCGGGCTACTTCGCGAGCACAGCAGTTCTCCAGCTTTTTTTCGGCCCACTTTCGGACCGCTTTGGACGTCGCCCGATCCTTTTGGTGACGATTGCGCTCTTTACGATCGCCAGCGTCGGCGCCGCGATGGCGACCAATATCGAGTTTTTCCTGTTCTGCCGTATCGCCCAAGCCGCCATTGCTTCTTGCATGGCACTCTCTCGCGCCGTCGTTCGCGACGTCTACCCAACCTCGGAAGCTGCATCGATGATCGGATATGTCACGATGGGTATGTCGATCGTTCCGATGGTGGGACCGATGTTGGGCGGGGCGCTAGACCAAGCCTTCGGATGGCAGGCAAGTTTTTACGTGCTCGCGATCACGGGCTTCATCGTTTGGGGGCTCACCTATTTTGATCTTCCCGAGACCTACAAAGGTGGAAACTCCAAATTCCTAGATCAGGTGAAGACATACCCTGAACTTTTCCGCTCGCCACGGTTCTGGGGCTATGTGGCCTGCACAAGCTTTACCGCCGGTGGCTTCTACGCACTTCTTGGGGCAGCATCGTTTATTTCGACTGTAATTTTCAATCTCTCGCCCGCAATGACGGGGATCGCGATTGGCGCGCCCGCGCTCGGATATGCCTATGGTAATTTTCTCTCTGGGAAATATGCGATCCGCTATGGGATCGACAAACTGACAGTGATCGGGTGCTCCGTGACTTTCATCTGCATGAGTGGCTCGTTCTGCCTGAGCCTTTTGCACTTGAATAACGTTTATCTCTTTTTCGGACTCTGCACGATTATGGGCATCGGAAATGGCCTAACCATGCCGAATGCCACGACTGGCTCGCTCTCTGTGCGCCCACATCTCGCGGGGACCGCTTCAGGCTTGGGTTCGTTCTTTTTGCTTGGTGGAGGCGCGCTCCTCTCTGCTTTGGCGGGATCGTTCCTGAACCCACAATGGGGCGAACTTCCACTCAGCGCGATAATGATGGCTTGCAGCCTGCTGGCCTTACTCGCGATTCTATTCGTCGCACGGCGCAATCGCCTACTCGAAGATGCGCTCTAAGAAAACTTGCAGGAAAAATTTGCAAAGCGTAGTTTGCAGCTAAGTCTTTCTGCAAAGGTGCGTCATGGCCGTCCAAAAACTCTATGCAGGCGTAAAACTGCGCGAATTACGTGGCCGTCTTGGACTCACACAAAGGTCTTTTGCAGACAAACTCGGCGTCTCGCTCCCCTATTTGAACCAAATGGAGAACAACAACAGACCAGTTTCAACAACTGTCGTTTTATCTCTTGCTCAGGAGTTTGGGTTTGACGTCACAGAACTTCAATCCGGTGACGAGGCCCGTCTTGTTGGAGACATGCGTGAGGCCTTGGCCGACCCTGTTTTCACCGGTCCGGCCCCGTCGATTGCGGACCTCAGGCTTGCGGCATCAAATGCGCCCGCACTTGCGCGTGCTCTCTTGGATTTGCATTCGGCCTATCGACAAACACACGAAAGACTTGCCTCGCTTGATGAGGCATTGGGTCGCGAAGATGCGCGACTTCAGCCCAGCCCTTGGGAAGAAGTGCGCGACTTCTTCCACTACTGCGATAACTACATCGATGCCGTTGACCGAGCCGCAGAGACTTTTGCGAACCAAACCCCATCGGGCGATGTCCGCCTTGCTGCCCTTCGTCTCCTCGAAGGGCGCGGTATCAATGTCAGCTTTGAAGACGTTGCCACGACGCGTCACTACGATGCTGAAACGCGTAAGCTAGTAATTTCGCGACGCTCCAACCAAGCAACGCAAACCTTTCAACTTCTTTTGCAAATGGCTCTTATCACGAAAGAAGACTTGTTAGACGCGACCCTCGACTTTGCTCGGTTTCAGTCGCCAGAAGCGCGCTCCATCGCCAAGGTCGGAATGGCGAACTATTTTGCTGGGGCCGCACTTCTCCCCTACACGAAGTTCCTCCAGGCCGCACAGGAAACGCGTCACGACCTAGAGCGACTTGCTGATCGTTTTGGCGCCTCGCTAGAGCAAGTCGCGCACCGCCTTTCAACACTGCAACGACCAGGCGCAAAAGGTATTCCATTTTTCTTCGTGCGCGTGGACCCTGCCGGCACGATCACAAAAAGGCATTCGGCGACCACGCTTCAGTTTGCGCGCTATGGCGGTGCTTGCCCCCTTTGGAACGTACACCGTGCTTTCGAGAGCCCGAATAGATGGCTCCGTCAGCTGGCTGAGACGCCTGACGGAATTCGGTATTTCTGCCTCGCTCGGGATGTGACGAAATCAGGAGGCGCGTTTGATGCGCCAACCCGACGCTTTGCAATTGGGCTAGGCTGCGAAGTTCGTCATGCTCCGGCGTTGGTTTATGCTGACCACATGGATACCGACACTCCACAGGCTTTTGAACCGATTGGCATTTCCTGTCGCATCTGTGACCGTAAAAACTGTCATCAACGTGCCGTTCCACCATTGGAAAGACGACTTAGGGTCGACCCGAACCACCGTGGGATCTTGCCGTATAATGTCGATTAACGATCAAAATGAACTTACAGTCGTCTTCACAGGTGTTCACCTGATCAATGCAAATCGCGATGTCGTATGCGACGCGCTTCAAAACCGCGTTTCTCTTTTGCACTGCCTACCTGGGTGCGATCAACTTTCTGGATCGGCGACCGAGGGCTATGATGTCCGTCTGACACAGCATTTTGGGCAAGTCAGTGTGACATTTGCAGGTAGAGCCACGATCGAAGAGGTCGCCCCATATGCCGCCTATTCGATCCGCAGCACGGGACGTGGAGGTATTGCGGGATATGCTGACAGCATAACCGATATCAGTCTTTCCGATGTCGAGGGGGGAACGGAATTAAGTTACCGTGGGCGTACTATTCTCGGTGGTTTCCAATCGCGAGAAAGCATGCCCATGGCCCGAAGTCTGGCCCGCAACTTTGCGGACCAGTTCTTTGAAGCGCTTCAAAGCCGAATTGAAGCGCAGGCGAACTAAGCAGCCTCTCTCGCCAGAAGTTGAGCGATTTCGTCCTTTAGAGCGAGACGTTCTTTGCGAAGGTTCAACATCTCGACATCATCAAGCGGCTTGATGTTGCTTTCTGCCAAATGAACGAGGTGATTAGCCTCTTCATACTTTGCGGCAACCACGGCGAAATGGGGATCGCTCTGCTTTAAATCGCAAATGCGAGTAGCCATTGCGGGGAACTCTTCAGCGAGCTGGTGGGGAACGTGGGTCATCTCAGTTATCCTTCCTCGTTTGAGTCGAGATCAGAATAACCTCATCCTTAGTTCCCCATTTTGACCCTAATCAAATTAGCGCTGAGAAGTCCGCCAATTTGGATTCATCCACGGCTCGTCATTTGAAGGTGAGAGAGGGGTTCGGCCAAGAATATGATCAGACGCCTTTTCACCTGTCATGATTGATGGAGCATTCAAGTTGCCATTTGTGATCCGAGGAAAGATCGAACTATCCGCCACGCGAAGTCCTTCGACACCAATGACGCGACACTCATGATCGACGACGGCCATCGGATCATTCGCATCGCCCATCTTGCAGGTGCCGCAGGGGTGATAGGCACTCTCGACATGTTGGCGCGTGAAATCATCCAGTTCGTCATCAGTCTGACAGTCTGCGCCTGGCTGAATTTCCTTGCCGGCATATGGACGGAAAGCCTCTTGGGCAAAGATCTCTCGAGTCAGGCGGATGCAAGTTCGGAAATCGGCCCAGTCTTTTTCATGTGCCATGTAATTGAAAAGGATTTTGGGCGATGCTTTAGGATCAGAAGACCGAAGCGTGACGCTCCCGCGAGAAGGTGACCGCATAGGGCCGACATGCGCTTGAAAACCATGACCTTCTGCCGCGGTCTTGCCATCGTAGCGCACCGCAATAGGGAGGAAGTGGTACTGAATATCTGGATACTCAACGCCAGCAGCCGAACGGATGAAAGCGGCGCTTTCAAACTGGTTAGAGGCTCCGATACCCTTTTTAGTGAGAAGCCACTGAGCCCCGATCAGTCCCTTCATAAAGACATTCCAGTATTTATAAAGGCTGACAGGCTGGGTCGCCGCCATCTGGATATACATTTCGAGGTGGTCTTGAAGGTTCTGACCGACCCCCGCCCGATCCGCGACAACGTCGATGCCGTGAGCGGCAAGATGTTCAGCCGGACCGATCCCTGAAAGCATAAGTAATTTGGGCGAGTTAATCGAAGATGCCGCAATGATGACTTCGTCATTTGCGCTGACGAGCTCTGCGCCATTGCCGCGATCAATCCAAACACCGCGCGCTCGGCCATCCTTAATCTCTACTCTCTC
>CAYWUN010000023.1:0-24990 GCA_964461315.1 uncultured Aestuarium sp. | reverse complement strand
CTTTCATCACCGCCATGGCCTCCACTGCTCCAGTTTTCCATCCGCTTGTAATAGGGAAGAACGTCCGCATAGCTCCAACCATGCGCGCCGCTTTCGGCCCAATGATCAAAATCCTTCGCATGGCCACGCACATAGATCATACCATTGATGGAAGAAGACCCGCCAATGACCTTTCCGCGCGGGGTCGCCATAATCCGCCCACCGAGATGCGGTTCGGGCTCTGAGTGGAAACCCCAGTCATACATTCCCATGTTCATCGGGTAAGACAAAGCGGCAGGCATCTGGATGAACGGTCCGGCATCTGTGCCACCATGCTCGATCACGATGACCGATTTACCCGCCTCGGAAAGACGGTAAGCCATTGCGCAACCAGCGCTTCCAGCACCTACAATGACATAATCTGCCTGCATCAAAAGGCCCTCCATAGTTCTAAGGGCGCGATTAATGAAACAGCATTCGTCATAGGTCTCTCCCAAAAGTCACGGGTCGCATGGACACCCAAAGTCATTCTCCACGCGGGAAACGTTGGTTCTCTTCGACCACGTTCAAATCCATGTGGTTGCGCATATAGCGATTGGTGGCGTCAAGCTGGGGCTGGAAGTCCCAAGGCTCGTATTTGCCTGCGCGAAGTGCATCATAGGCCACCCAGCGCCGCGCTTGGCTTTGGCGCACCTCTAGATCGAAACGGACGACATCCCATTGCTCATCCGATTTCGCCTTAAGGCCCGCAAGTATCTCGGAATAGGCAGTGTCGCCGGCGAGATTGTTCAGTTCATGCGGATCGTTTTCGAGATCGAACAGCTGATCAGGATCGAGGGCGCAACGGTTATATTTGTATTGCCCATCTACAATCGAAACCATCGGGGCATAGGACCCTTCGGCGGCATATTCCATGTAAACTGGTTCGCTGCGCTCATGCCCTTGCCCGAGTGGCACGAGGCTATGTCCATCAGTCCAAGGCGTGACCGCCTCCATATCCACCCCTGCCAGATCACAAAGCGTGGGCGTCACATCAATCGCGGAAACAGGTGTCTTGACCAAACCTGGTGTCATATTGGGTGCTGAAATCATCAAAGGCACGCGGGCAGATCCTTCGTAGAAGGACATCTTGAACCACATTCCGCGTTCGCCCAGCATGTCGCCATGATCCGAGAGGAAGACGATGGAAGCGTCCTGACGGGTGCGCTCTAGCACGTCGAGTATTTCACCGACTTTATCATCAATATAACTGATATTCGCGAAATAGGCGCGGCGAGACTTGCGGACATCCTCGTCGGTTATGTCAAAATTCTTATAGTCCGTGCTGTCCATCAATCGCTTTGAATGGGTATCCTGTTCTTTATACGGGATTGGCGCGATGGTTGGTTCAAGGTGCTCGCAATCCTCATACAGATCCCAGTATTTCTTGCGCGCCACATAGGGGTCATGTGGGTGGGTGAAGCTGACCGTTAAGCACCAAGGCCGAGCGTCGTGGCCTCTGGCAAGGTCATAGAGCTTGCGACAGGCGTTATAGGCAACCTCGTCGTCGTACTCCATTTGGTTCGTAATCTCTGCAACCCCTGCCCCCGTCACAGACCCCATGTTGTGATACCACCAGTCAATCCGTTCACCGGGTTTACGATAGTCTGGTGTCCATCCAAAATCAGCGGGATAGATATCCGTTGTCAGACGCTCTTCAAAACCATGAAGCTGATCGGGCCCAACAAAGTGCATTTTTCCCGCAAGGCAGGTCTGATAGCCTGCTCGGCGCAAATGATGCGCGTAGGTTGGAATCGAGGACGCAAACTCGGCCGCATTGTCATAAACCTTGGTGTTCGAGGGAAGCTGACCTGCCATAAATGCAGCCCGCGCGGGCGCACAGAGCGGTGAGGCACAATAGGTGTTCTGAAAACGGGTCGAACGCTCGGCCAGTTTCTTGAGATTTGGAGCATGCAGCCACTCGGCTGGACCATCGGGGAAAAACGTCCCCGCCAACTGATCAACCATAATCACAAGGATGTTCGGAGACTTGCTCATTGTGTGTTTCCAAGTTCGAGTTCAATTGCGATCAAGACCTGCCGCACGGCGTCTTTGCCAGAAGGGGGTGTCGCCCCTAGGACCTGCCTGATGTAAATGCCGTCGATAAGCCCACCGATCCGGTCCGCGGCACCTGATGCGCGATCCCCAACAAGCGGACGAAATGCATGCACCAGATTCGAATGCAGCCGCCCCTTATAGACGAGCAGCAACCTATTCGCTTCATCCGAGCGTTGCGCGAGGACGTAAAAGTTAAGCCAGACGGCAATCACATCCTTGCGAAAGTTGGTTGTGCTAAAACCTGCGCAAACGATGGCTTTGAGCCGTTCCCTTGGCGTTTCGGCCATTGCGAGAGCGCCGCGCACCTCTGCTCCATAAACCGTCAGGGTATGTCGCATAGCGGCAAGAAATATCTGTTCTTTTCCACCAAAATAATGATGTGCGAGGGCAGAAGACATCCCTGCCTTTTTCGCAATTTGGCTGACCGTTACGTCCATGGTTCCCGTGCGCCCGATCTCTGCGATCGTCGCTTTGAGCAGCGCATCGCGCCGTATGGGTTCCATTCCGACCTTGGGCATTAACCTCACCAAAATTGCTTGCCAAGTGAGGGTAGATGTATTTTTATTGACTCGTCAATCAACAAAAAACCGACCAACAAGGAGCCTACAATGAAACTGAAGACAACGCTTTCGGCGCTTGCGATCTGTGCCGCGGTGCCCGCATTTGCAGACTGCAACACTGTGACTTTCTCTGATGTTGGTTGGACCGACATCACGACGACCACCTCGGCAACCAAGCACGTTCTCGAAGCGCTAGGCTACGATGTTGACGTTAAAATTCTCTCGGTTCCTGTGACCTTTGCGTCGCTTGAATCCGATGACGTAGACGTTTTCCTCGGCAACTGGATGCCCGCTCAGTCTGGCGCTATCGGCCCTTACCTCGAGTCCGGCGAGATCGAAACGGTCGCCACCAACCTCGTTGGCACCAAATACACCCTCGCAGTTCCGACCTACACCTATGAAAAGGGCCTGAAGTCTTATGCGGACATCATCAACTTCAAGGACAGCCTCGACGGCAAAATCTATGGCATCGAGCCAGGCAACGAAGGCAATGGTTACCTCGTTTCCCTTTCGGAAAAAGAAGGCACTGGCCTGACCGGATTTGAAATCGTTGAATCGTCCGAGCAGGGCATGCTTGCTCAGGTCGAGCGTGCTTATGGCAAGGGCGAAGACGTGGTCTTCCTTGGCTGGGAACCGCACCCGATGAACGCTAACTTCTCGCTCAAGTATCTTCCTGGCGGCGAAGACTTCTTTGGCGGCGAAGGCACCGTTCACACCGTTACCCGCAAGGGCTACTCGGAAGAGTGCCCGAACCTCGGCAAACTCTTCTCGAACGTGACCTATAGCCTTGAGATGGAAAACTCGATCATGGGCGAAATCCTTGATCAGGGCGCCGATCCTGATGAGGCAACCATGGCTTGGCTCAAAGGCAACAAAGATGCCGTTATGGCTTGGGTTGACGGTGTGAGCACTGCTGATGGTGGCGATGCGACTGCCGCTGTTTCTGGCGCTTTCGGCTACTAATCCGCTCCACAATAAAGGGCTCCGTTTTACGGGGCCCTTTTCCTATCCAATCTGCGAAGGCAAACATGCCTCGCTCGCTGCAAAAAGATGGAGAGACAAATGGAGTGGCTAACCGCAGAAAAGATTCCGGTCGGCAAAGTCGCCAAAGCGGCGTTTGACTGGCTCAAAGATAATTTTGAATGGTTCTTTGAAAGCCTCTCAACCGCGATGGAAGCCTTAATCGATGGTATTCTTTGGGTGCTCGAAACCCCTCACCCATTTGTAATCATTGCGGCCTTCATCGCTTTGACATGGGCAATCCAGCGCAACTGGAAAACATGCCTCCTCGTGTTCATTGGGTTTATCTTCATCCTCAATCAGGACTACTGGGAAGAAACGATGGAGAGCCTTACGCTCGTTCTGTCGGCATGTGTGGTCTGTATGGGAGTTGGCGTTCCAATCGGTATCGCATCAGCGCACCGTCCACGTCTCTACAAGTCACTTGTCCCTGTGCTTGACCTGATGCAGACGCTTCCGACATTCGTTTATCTTATTCCAGCAATCGTTTTCTTTGGAATCGGTATGGTTCCGGGGCTCATCGCGACGGTGATCTTTGTGCTTCCCGCTCCTATCCGCTTAACGCATTTGGGCATTTCCTCTACCCCCGTTGCTCTTCTTGAAGCGGCCCGCGCATTTGGCGCAACCAAGAAACAAGTTCTCTGGAAGGTCGAACTTCCCTCGGCTCTTCCCCAAATTATGGCAGGCCTGAACCAAACGATTATGCTTTCGCTCTCAATGGTGGTGATTGCTGCTCTCGTTGGTGCAAACGGCCTCGGCGTTCCGGTGATGCGCGCCCTCGGCCAGGTCAACACCGCACTAGGATTTGAATCGGGCTTTGTCATCGTCGTCGTGGCGATCATTCTCGACCGTATGCTGAGGATGGATCGCAAATGAGCGCTGTGATTTTTGATAACGTCTCAATCGTATTTGGCGACGACCCTGATCTAGCGCTCCCGCTTATGGACCAAGGCCAAGACCGCGCTGAAATCCAAAAAAGCACTAAGCAGGTTTTAGGCGTTCATAACTGTTCACTCGGAGTCGCAGAAGGTGAAATCCTCGTTCTTATGGGGCTATCGGGTTCTGGGAAATCGACGCTCCTTCGCGCCGTGAACGGCCTGAATCCCGTTGTGCGTGGTTCGGTCAAAGTGAACGACGGCAAGGGTCTCGTCGATGTGACGAATTCAGATGCGGCAACACTGCGCCGCATTCGACTCAGCCACGTCTCGATGGTGTTCCAACAGTTCGGCCTTTTGCCATGGCGCACTGTCCGCGAGAACGTGGGACTTGGCCTCGAACTTGCCGGCCAAAGCAAATCTGAGCGCAATGAAAAGGTCGAGGAACAACTCGCTCTTGTTGGGCTTTCAGATTGGGCCGACCGCAAGGTGGGTGAGCTATCAGGCGGCATGCAGCAGCGCGTTGGTCTTGCCCGCGCATTTGCGACGGATGCTCCGATCCTTCTGATGGACGAGCCGTTCTCTGCGCTCGACCCGCTCATCCGCTCCCGGCTTCAGGATGAGCTATTGGATCTTCAGTCCAAGCTTAAGCGCACGATTATCTTCGTCAGCCATGACCTTGATGAGGCCTTTAAGATCGGCAATCGCATCGCGATCATGGAAGGTGGGCGCATCATTCAGTGCGGCACTCCGCGCGAGATCATCACAAACCCTGCAGATGCATATGTCGAGGACTTTGTCGCGCATATGAACCCCCTCGGCGTTCTGACAGCGCGGGATGTGATGGGCGAAGGTACGAGCGCAACAGCGCAAAGTGTGGATGCAGAGCGACCTGTTCAAGAGGTCATCTCGCTCATGGCAGAGGCCGAGGAACTGACCGTGACTGAAAATGGTTCGGCTATTGGCCTAATCAACCGTCAAAGTCTTATGACGCGCCTCGCGCGCTAAAGCTTCGCTTCGGTGGGCGCGGGAGTGATACGCTTTCGCGCCTGTGCTTCCCGCCATGTGATGAAGCTAATCGAAGCGATAATAATCCCCCCTCCGAGCAGAACAAAAACGTCCGCCGGTTCGCCAAAGAACATCGCGCCGATGCTTGCCGACCAGACAAGCTGTAGAAAGGTTACGGGCTGTGTCACGCTTAGCGGTGCAACGGCAAAGGCACGGGTCATGGTGTAGTGACCAATAGTTGCGAAAAAGGCGACACCGAGCAGCATTGCGAGTTCATAAGGCGTTGGCGTTACCCAAACGAAAGCCGCAAATGGCGCCATTCCAAGAGTTACAGAGAGTGAGAGCATGGTAACGACCATTGTCGCAGACATCTCACTCGAAAGTTGCTTGGCGACGAGATAGCCAACCGCGAAACCAAGCGCGGTGCAAAGCATAGCCAGATGCCCAAGATCAATCTCGCGCGCACCAGGTCGCAGGATGATCAACGCGCCAACAAGAGCAAAACCAATCGCGATGATCCGACGCTTGGCGAGCTTTTCTCCAAGGAAAAGTGCGGCACCAATCGTGACGAGAACTGGATTGAGGTAGTTAAGCGCGGTCACTTCGGCCATCGGAATATGCGCCATCGCATAGAACCAAGTGATTACCGCAAGTGTATGTACCAACCCTCGGAGCGAAATAAGCTTCCACTGTCGCTGGGTGATCTTCGTTCGACGCAGCGACGGAAAAGCTGGAATAATGAAAACGAGTCCAAGAGCAAACCTCAGGAAGGCGGCCTCTGCTGCTGGGAGCCTTGGACCGACAATCTTGACCAAGACATTCACCGCGACAAAGGCAAGGCCCGTCGCGATCATCCAGAGTATTCCAATCAGGGGACGCTGTTCGCTCATGTCGCGAGATGAACCGATTTAGGTCCAAGCCACAAGGTAAGATCAACCAAGGGCAAGTTTTGCTGCGATGCTCCACATTACGAGACCGACGAGTACATCGAGGCCCCGCCAAGCAACTGGCTTTGCAAAGACAGGTGCAAGAAGCCGTGCTCCATACCCAAGCGTAAAGAAGAAAAGGAATGACCCAAGCATACCGCCCAGTGCGAACTCCCAACGTCGCTCACCGAATTGAGCCGCGATAGAACCAAGGAGAACAACAGTATCCAGATAGACATGCGGATTGAGCCAAGTCAGGGCGACAATTGTGAGCACGATTTTAGACAGTTTGGACTCGGCTGCACCGTCTGCATCAAGCGCCTCGCCTCCCTTCCAAGCGGCAAAGAACGCACGAGCGCCGTAGACCGTCAAGAAAGCAACTCCGCCCCAACGCATCAAGGGCAAGACCCAAGGTGCAAACCCTGAAATCGCGCCAAGACCGCCAACACCCAGCGCAATCAAGATTGCATCGGACAGCGCGCAAATCAGGCAGACAACAAAGACATGTTCACGTCGAATACCCTGACGAAGGACAAAGGCATTTTGCGCACCGATCGCCATGATCAGTGCAAGTCCGGTCTGTAGTCCTGTCAGAAATGGCATCCTATTCCCCCAAAAGAAAACCGCCCCCGAGGAGGCGGTTTCAACAAAATGACCGAGGTCTTAGCCGTTTGCCAGAGCTTCCATCACGTCATCAGACGCGGTGAAGTTGGACGTCACCCGCTGAACATCATCGTCATCCTCGAGGATTTCAAGAAGACGCATCAATTTTTGCGCATTCTCAAGATCAAGCTCGGTCGAGATATTCGGCTTCCAGATCAACTTGGTCGACTCGGATTCGCCTAGCTCGGCTTCGAGAGCGGTCGAAACTTCAGCAAGGTCCGTGTCGGCACAATAAATTGCGTGACCATTTTCGTCGCTCTCAACGTCCTCAGCGCCAGCTTCGATTGCGGCCATCATGACGGTATCGGCATCGCCGACCGAAGCAGGATAAAGGATTTCGCCCTTGCGGTCGAACATAAAGCCAACCGAGCCGGTTTCGCCAAGGTTGCCGCCGTTCTTGCTAAAGGTCGAGCGCACGTTTGACGCTGTGCGGTTGCGGTTATCGGTCATGGCTTCAACGATGATCGCAACGCCGTTCGGGCCATAGCCTTCATAGCGAATTTCATCATAGCTCTCAGCGTCACCACCTTGCGACTTTTTGATAGCGCGGTCGATCACGTCTTTCGGGCAGGACTGCGAGCGAGCTTCTTTCACCGCAAGACGCAGGCGCGGGTTCTTGTCGGGGTCGGGATCGCCCATTTTGGCCGCCACGGTGATTTCCTTGGCAAGCTTGGAAAACAATTTAGAGCGAGCGGCGTCCTGACGACCTTTGCGGTGCTGGATATTTGCCCATTTTGAGTGGCCGGCCATGGTGTGCCTCCAATATGATTAGACCTGACAAACAAGAGTTCGGGCCTCTATATGTCATGCCCCCTGCCCCCCGCAAGACGTATGCGACAGTGCTTTACCAATCGGTCCATTTGCACCATGTTTGACCCATGGATGATCAGGTTCTTAAAAATACTCTTAATCAGATACTGTCTCGCAATAAGATCGAGTTGAGCGTCGCGGAACGAGAGTTTTTACTCACGGCCACCAATCATCCAACAGCACTCAAGATTCTCGCTGGGGACGCATTTAATCGCGGCTCAAGCAAAGATGCGGTCTACTTTGCCTCAAGAGCCTATCAGAGCTTTCCAAATGCCGAGACCGAGGAAAACCTGATCGCTTGCTTGGTTCAAGCGCGTCAGGTGAAAACTGCAATCGATCTATGTCGCAAGACCACCACAAAACTGGGTGCAATGCGCCAAGCCTCTCTTTTGTCTGAACTTTTCGCCCGCTCTGGTAGTCTCGACCAAAGCCAGATTTGGGGCCTGAAGGCACTTGGCCTGAAAGACAAAGAGGCGGGAACGCTCGACAAGCTCCCGAGCCTCAAACTTCGGACCTTTGACCCAAATAAACGCGAGCAGAACATCATTTCGTTTTCGCTCTTCGGGAACAACCCAAAGTATTTACAGGGCGCAATCCGCAATGCGATGATCGCAAGGCATCTATATCCAGATTGGACGGCGCGCTTCTACGTGGATGAGTCGACACCCAGCGAAGTGACCAAAGCACTGGGCCGCGAGGGTGCTCAGCTTCGGCGCGTGGGTGGATTGCCAGCTGACCGTTTTGGGACGTTTTGGCGTTTTCTTGTCGAAGATGATCCTGATGTTGATTTTTTCATCGTCAGAGATTGCGACTCTATCTTGAACATCAAGGAGCGGGCGGCAGTTGCGCAATGGCTTTCCAGCAAGAAGGCCTTTCATGTCATGCGAGATGGCCCCTCGCAATCTGAGTTGATCCTCGCGGGGATGTGGGGCGCGCATCGGGGCAACATCGGCAAGATGACCAATCGCGTGATCGCATTCGACAAGACCGTAAGCGCCGTCCGCAATAGTCGCATCCTTGATCAACAGTTTCTTCGCGAAGTCGTTTGGCCTTTGATGCGCGGTCGCCTTTGCCTCCACGATAGTGTGTTTGGTTACGGCAAGACCCATGAATTTGACCCTGCGTTCTCACTCGTGCGTGGATCACACATTGGAGACGACATGACGGCAACGATCAATGCTAGGACCGAAGTCAAACCATGAACCTCGAACTTGAACGCACGATCTCTGGTATTATTTCGCGGCAAAAGATCGTCTTAAATGACGATGAAATCGCTATTCTGAGCAAAGAAAAGGAAGACGAGCGTGCGCCCAAACTCTTGGCCGCTCACTACTTCAACATTGGCCGGTTCGACCTCGCAATGGCGGCGGCCTCTCTCGCATATGAGTTAAATGCATCTCCTGAAAACGAGAGCAACCTAGTCTCGTCTTTGTTGCGTGGGCAGCAGATTGAGCAAGCGATCGCGATCATATCTTCCAAGGACTCGCAGCTTGACCCGATACGGCAGGCGAGCTTGATGAACGAGCTTCTCGCGCGCACCAGCGATATTGAACAGTGCAAAGTTTGGGGCCTAAAGGCACTCAAACTCAAGGATGCGGCGACGAAAGAAGCGAAGCAGCCAGTCGTTCCAATACTACATCGCTTTAATATGGATACCCCCAACCGGCACATAATTGCGTTCTCGCTCTGGGGAACTGGAGAGCGGTATCTGCGCGGCGCAATCGAAAACGCGATTGCGACACGCTACATCTACCCAGGTTGGACTGCTCGCTTTTATGTCGATAAATCGGTCCCTGCCCCTGTGATCCAGACCCTCCGGCAAGAGGGTGCCGAGATCGTCTCGATCCCTAAAATGCCGGCAGCTGAGTTCGGGCTCTTTTGGCGTTTTCTCGTAGAAGATGACGAAAGCGTTGCTCTCTACATCTGCCGAGACGCAGACTCTGTGATTAATGTGAAGGAACGAGCCGCCGTTGCAGATTGGCTTTCATCCGGTAAGGCCTTTCATGTCATGCGCGACAACCGAACCCACTCAGAACTAGTGCTCGCAGGAATGTGGGGGGCGCACAGAGGTAACATTGGCAAAATGGCTGTGCGCATCAAAGAGTATCGCAAGGCACGCGCAAAATTGCTCAATAGCCGCATCGAGGACCAGCTCTTTCTCAGGGATGAAATTTGGCCCCTGATGAAAGATCGTGTCTGCATTCAGGACAGCTTTTTTGGTTTCAAAGAGACCCATAAATTCCGTGCTGGCATGGGATTAGGACCCAATCGTCACATCGGTCAGAATATGGCCGCCGTTACAGGGGCCAAATCCAAGGGATTGTGACCGAGCAGATCACCGCGAGAGACAGGTTAAGCGGCAAACCGACTTTGATGAAGTCCGTGAACTTGTAACCGCCCGGACCATAGACCAGTGTGTTTGTCTGATAGCCGATAGGGGTTGAGAAGCTGGCTGATGCAGCAAACATCACTGCTACGACCAAGGGACGCGGGTCAACTCCGATGGCATGAGCAAGGCCGATTGCAAGAGGTGTCATGACAACACCGACAGCATTGTTGGACACAAGTTCGGTAAGCACCATCGACAGGAAATAAACCGAGAACACCAAAAGATACGGCGGCAGCCCCGTGAAATGTGGAGCAAGAACATTACCGATCAATTCCACTGCGCCCGAACTTTCTAATGCCGCCCCAATCGCCAGCATCGCAAAGATCAGCGCCAAAAGCTGGCCTTCAATATGTTCGAACGCCTCATCGGCATCAATACAGCGCGTAAAAAGCACAACGGAAACCGCGATCACCGACAAGAGCAAGATCGGTGCAACATTAAACGCCGCAAGCACAACGATCCCAAGCATGGCTCCGATCGCAATCGGCGCTTTGTTGCGGCGATACGCACGTGCCGAAGGCTTTGATACGTCACCAAGTGCCATATCAGAGGCCAAGCGCTGAATGTCCTCTGGCGAGCCTTCGAGCAAGAGAGTATCGCCCACCCGCACGACCAAATCATCAATCTGGCGGCCAATGTTCTTGTCTCGGCGGTGCACCGCGAGAGGATAGACACCGTAACGACGTCTCAAACGCATGTCGCCAAGGCGGCGTGCGACCATCTTTGAACCGGGTGTGATGAGTACTTCGACCGTTGTGGTTTCCACTGCCGAAACCTGATCCACGCGACGCAAACTCTTGTTGCGCTGAAGCGAGAGGAGCTCTGTCATCTGCGTACGCAAAACAACACGATCACCGACTTGGAGCGTCACAGACGCCAGATCACGGCGGAGCGAGGCATCGCCTCGGATCACGTCGACAAGGCGAACACCTTCACGTTTGAAAAGCTGAACGCCAGTCACTTCGCGCCCAATCAGGTTCGAGTCTGGCGGGATTACAGCTTCTGTAAAAAAGCGCATCTTTGAGCGGTCTGAAAGCAAAGTCGCCATGCTATCGCGCTCGGGCAGCAACTTACGACCGATCGTTGCCAGATAAAGACCGGTGACCGAGGACACGATCAAGCCAAGCGGGAAAATCTCAAATATCGTGAAGCCTTCTAAGCCCGACTTCCGCGCGACGCCATCCACCAAGAGGTTGGTCGACGTCCCAATCAATGTGAGCGTGCCGCCGACAATTGCGCCATATGAAAGAGGGATAAGAAGCTTGGAGGCTGTTGTGCCCATTGTACGCGCTAGCTGCACAAAGACAGGGAGCATGATGACCACCACTGGCGTGTTGTTCACAAACGCCGAAGCCACCATGACAAAAAGCATTAATCCGACCAGCGCTGTCTTGGGCTTGGTCTTTGCGTAGGCTTCGGCAGTTGACGTCATAAGCCCAAGCACGCCTGTGCGCACAATCGCCCCCATCACAATGAACATAGCAGCGATGGTCCATGGCGCAGGGTTCGCCAACGAGTCGATTGCCATGTCATAGGGCAAGAGACCAAGTGCAAGCATGACGGCAACGCCACCGATTGCGACGACCTCGGTCGGATAGGATTCCTTTAGGAATAACAGAAACATGCCAACAACAATGGCAAGCGTCAGCAGAGCCTGCCCATTTTCTGACAGGTTGAGAAGTTCGATCATAGTATCCCCGAAAAAGGCTCTAGCCATTGTCGCCGTTCGTCAACAACAGCGCAAGCCTGCACTTAAGCGCTTGGTCCGGATTGCTGAAGCCGACCGCCTTGACGCACCATCTCTACGCGGGTTGCTTTGCCGGTGCGGTCGTCGGTCTCAATATACAGACCAGAAAGCGTTGCTTCACCTTTCGCGGGCTCAAAACGTGCCTTTGGCATACCCGTGACAAAACGGCGTAACGGCTCGTCTTTCACCATTCCAATGACTGAGTTATAATCGCCGCACATACCTGCGTCCGAAAGATAGGCCGTTCCACCAGGAAGGATCATCGCATCGCCTGTGGGAACATGCGTATGCGTCCCCACCACAACCGAGGCGCGCCCGTCGCAGAAGTGACCAACCCCCATTTTCTCGCTCGTTGCTTCGCAATGAATATCGATCAAGCTGGCTTGCACCATGCCGCCCAACGGGAATTGCCGTAGCGTTGCATCAAGCGCCGAAAACGGATCATCGAATGGGCGTTTCATAAAGACTTGGCCAAGAACCTGCGCCACAAGAACTTTGCGACCGCCGCGAGCCTCAAACACCCGAGCGCCCTTGCCTGGTGCAATCTTGGAAAAGTTCAAAGGTCGGATGATCCGAGGTTCTTTTTCGCAAAAGGTCATCATGTCCTTTTGATCGAAAGCGTGATCTCCAAGGGTGATTACATCAGCGCCCGCCTCAAGGATCAGCTTGGCATGTTCACCCGAGAGCCCAGCCCCACTTGTTGCGTTCTCGCCATTCACCACAACAAAGTCGAGGTTCCACTCCTTGCGCAAACGCGGCAGGTGCGTGGAAATAGCAGAGCGCCCTGCGCGCCCCATGACATCACCGAGGAAAAGTATCTTCATGCAGAACTGATTAGGCTCGACCGACTATAAGAGCAAGCCGCAGTTTGCCGCGCCTTATCGGTTGATTTCGATGATCTCAGTTTCCGTCACAATGAAGTCGAGCGGCTGGTCGGTCTCTTCGAGTGGCAAATCATCCATCTCCTGAGCGCCATAAGCAAAGCCGATTGCCATCGTCGCGCGGCGGGCGCGCAACATTTCCAAGGTGCGATCGTAAAACCCGCCGCCATACCCAAGCCGGCCGCCTGCGCGTGAAAATGCGACAAGGGGAACAATAAGGATTTCGGGCTCAATCAGTACTTTTTGAGCTGGAATCATTGCCTTAAACGCGCCTTCGACCATCTCGCAATCTGGTTCCCAGCGATGAAATTCAAGCGGTTTGCCGGCTTCGATGATCACCGGAACACCGACCAACCCATGGGCAGCTGCCTCTTCCATTGCCGGTAAAGGATCGATTTCCGTGCGTATCGGCATGTAGCCCGAAAGCGGCACGCCACGATAGCCTGCAAGAATTTCCGACAGATGTGCAGAGGTTCCGACGCCACTCTGATGCGCCTCTTTGCGCCGAGCAAAGGCCAGCTTGCGCGCTTCGGCTTTGTGCTCTTCAAGTGAACTCATAGTAAAATCACCGCTGACAAGCCAAGGAACGCGAAAAACCCGACGACGTCAGTAACCGTCGTCACAAAAGCGCCCGAGGCAAGAGCGGGGTCTACACCAAATTTCTCGAGAAGAACCGGAACGCCAGTGCCTGCAAGCCCCGCAACAACAAGGTTTATGACCATCGCGATTGCGATCACAAAACCAAGGAGCGGCTGACCGAACCAAACAAAGCCAATGATCCCCATTACGATCGCAAATGCGAGCCCGTTGACCAGTCCCACCAAGACTTCCCGCCGGATCACGCGCCAGACGTTCGCATCAGTAAGGTCGCGCGTTGCGATCGAACGCACCGCAACAGTGAGCGACTGAGTGCCTGCGTTCCCGCCCATCGAAGCAACGATGGGCATCAGGACCGCCAGAGCGACAAGACCGGCAATCGTCTCCTCAAAAAGAGCGATGACCATCGAGGCGACAATCGCGGTCACAAGGTTCACTGCGAGCCACGGGAAACGCTGTCGTGTCGTCTCGATCACCGAGTCAGATAGACTGCCTTCACCCACACCTGCGAGACGAAGGATGTCTTCCTCATGCTCTTCATCAAGAAGCGTCATAGCGTCATCGATTGTGATCATACCGACTAATCGGTCGTCATCATCCACAACGGGCGCCGAGATAAGGTGATAGTGGTTAAATGTATGCGCAACGTCGGCAGCGGTATCTTCGACATGGAAGGTACGAAAGCTGTCCTCGGTTATATCGGCCAATTTGGTCGAGCGCGACGAGCTCAAGACCCGCCCAAGTGTCACATGCCCGACCGGCTTCATGCGCGGATCTACCATTACCACGTGATAGAACTGATCCGGCAACTCGATGTCAGAGCGCAAGAAGTCAATCGTTTGGCCAACGTCCCAGAAGTCTGGCACGCGTACGACCTCGACCTGCATGTGACGACCAGCGGATTCCTCTGGATAGGCGAGCGCTTTCTCGACAATCGAACGTTCTGTGGCATCAAGGGCGTCAAGAACGGCCTCCTGCTGGTCTTCGTCGAGATATTCAACAAGGTCGACAACGTCGTCGGACTCAAGCTCATGGACCGCTTCTGCAAGTTCTGCGGGTGTGAGCGACTCGATGATCTCTTCGCGGATACCTTCATCAAGTTCCGAGAGGATCTCACCGTCCATGCCGCCCTTCCAGACGACAAGAAGGTCCTTACGATCGCGCGAGTCGATCTGTTCAAAAAGGTGAGCAACGTCAGCAGGGTGTAAGGGATCGAGTAGCTCGTCGACTTGTGCGGCATCTTCAGCCGCAACTGCTTCGAGAACGTCTTCGATAAGACGATCTGTAACGCCGAAGGCTTCTTCTTCGATTTCCAGCAAGTCTTCGGCCATATCACCCCCGAGTCGTCTTGCTGTGCAACATAGTCGAACCGCCCAAGCTCGCAACCTTACGTCGGCGCAAATGTACGATTTACGCTGCGTGTCCCGAAGCATAGTGTCACTTCATGACCAAAGAATTGCTTATCGGCCAGACCCTCCGGTTTAACGGGTCCCCTTTTGACAACGATTGGAACGAGGCCGCAAAGTGGTCGTCGCGCGGTGGCGTACTCATTGAGAACGGTCGCATCACGGCTGTGGACGAGGCAGACACTCTTCGTGCTGCGCATCCAAATGCAATTCTGCACGACTATGGCAATGCCCTGATCTCGGCAGGTTTTGTCGACGCTCACATGCACTATCCTCAGACGGGCATAATTGCGAGTTGGGGTAAACAGCTGATCGACTGGCTGAACACTTATACGTTCCCAGAGGAATCGCGATTTGGCGAGGCGGACTATGCGGCAGAAGTCGCTGGCCGCACACTTGATCTTGCTTTGGCTCACGGAACAACAACGCTCACCAGCTTTTGCACAATCCACCCAGAGAGCGTGGATGCCTTTTTTGGCGCAGCCGAAAAGCGTGGCATGGCAGTAATCGCGGGCAAAACCTGTATGGATCGCAACGCCCCAGACACTTTGGTCGATACGGCGCAGCAGTCTTATGATCAGAGCAAAATGCTCTTAGAAAAATGGCACGGTCGTGGACGCGCAAGTTACGCCATTACCCCCCGGTTTTCGCCGACTTCGACACCAGAACAGCTTGCGGCCCTCGGTGCTCTTTGGTCCGAGTATCCCAGTTGCCTGATGCAAACCCATCTGAGCGAACAACTTCCTGAAATCGATTGGGTCAAGTCGCTCTTTCCCAATGCGCGGGACTATCTCGACACTTACGAGGCCTTTGGTCTTCTTGGGCCACGCGGCCTCTATGGACACGCAATCCATCTAACGGATCGCGAAAAGTCGCGACTGAAAGAGGTAGACGCCTCGTTGGTCCATTGCCCAACCTCGAATACATTCATTGGCTCTGGGCTCTTTGACCTGATGGGACTGAGCGCAAAAGGTCTACGAATTGGCCTCGCTACAGACACAGGTGGTGGTTCATCCTTCTCAATGCTGCGCGTTATGGCTGCGACATATGAGATCGCTCAATTGCGCGGGATCGCGGTTCACCCCTCCCAACTCATCTGGCTTGCAACCGAAGGCTCCGCCCGTGCCCTCCATATGAGCGGTGGGATTGGGCATCTCGGTGTCGGAGCGTCGGCAGATCTCTGCGTTATCGACCTCGCTTCAACGCCGCTTATTGCCCAGCGCTCCGCCCGCGCAGAAACCCCTTGGGATGCACTTTTCCCCACGATCATGATGGGCGATGATCGTGCCATCAAAGCGACATGGGTTGCAGGACGCGAGATCAGCAAGGCCCACTGAAGGTCAGCACATAAAGATTGCCATACTGGACCAAGCCACCGCGCACGAATGAACCATTGAGGTTATTGCGGCGGTGTCCTTCCGAGGCCATCCAATCCCGAACCACTTCCGCAAGGGATCGCTGACCTTTCGCAAGGTTCTCTCCCGTCAAAAGCCCGCAATCACCGGCAGCTAACATCCGCCCTCGAGGCGTTTGTCCTTCTGGCGATACATGATCAAAGTAGCCGCGTGTTGACATATCCTTGGCATGAGCGAGTGCAGCTCGTTCAAGAGCGGCATCACGGCGTAGCGGCGCAAGCCCTGCCGATGCACGCTCTGCATTGATTAGATCAAGTGAAAGAGTTGCGGACGCCGCCGCTTCTGTGATTGTCTGAGGAACAACCCCACGGACTTGCGTGACGCAACCTCCAAGGGCCAAAGCCATACATAGTGTCAAAATCGGGCGCATAAATCACTCCATCAATCCTTTTGCCAAGCGGTTCTGCCGCTCCACCAAAAGAGGAACATCAATGGAGGTAATATAACCCGAGGACACAATCTGACGACCCTCAACGAAGAGATCTTTTACCTTTACGGGGCCAGCGAGGAGCAAAGCAGCGGGGTCCCAGCTTCCAGCGCTTTCAATTCCTCGCACATCCCAGACGGCGATGTCTGCACGTTTTCCCACGGCGATTTGGCCGCAATCGTGCCGACCGAGCACTTCCGCGCCGCCACGCGTCGCGATTTCGAGTGCCTCGCGCGCGGACATCGCATCTGCACCGTTTGCCACCCTTTGAAGGAGCATTGCTTGACGGGCCTCTAGAATAAGATTGCCCGCGTCGTTGCTTGCCGAACCGTCGACGCCAAGACCTACTTTTACGCCACCATCGCGCATCGCTCGCACCGGAGCGATGCCCGAGCCAAGTCTACAATTCGAACATGGACAATGGGCTGAACCCGTTTTTGTCCGCGCAAAAAGTTCAATTTCCGAACCATCGAGCTTTACACAATGCGCATGCCAAACATCGTCGCCTGTCCAACCGAGATCCTCTGCATACTGTCCTGGACGGCATCCAAACATCGCTTTGGAATAGGCGACGTCTTCGTCGTTTTCGGCAAGATGGGTGTGCAGCATCACGCCCTTGTCTCGTGCCAAGACAGCGGCATCTCGCATAAGTTCACGACTTACCGAAAATGGTGAACACGGGGCAATCCCGACCCGAACCATTGCGCCCTCGCGCGCATCATGGAAGGCATCGACAACACGGATAGAGTCCTCGAGGATCACCTTCTCTTTTTCAACCAAGCTGTCAGGCGGCAATCCGCCGTCACTCTCGCCGATACTCATCGCCCCGCGCGTTGCATGAAAGCGAAGCCCAACCTCGCCTGCCGCTGCGATAGTGTCGTCAAGGCGCGAGCCATTGGGAAAAAGATAGAGATGATCGGAGGTCATCGTGCAGCCCGAAAGCGCCAACTCCGCAAGCCCGACCTGCGCTGACACAAACATCTCTTCAGGACCAAAGCGCGACCAAATCGGGTAAAGCGTTTTGAGCCATCCAAATAGAAGTGCGTCCTGTCCCCCTGGAACGGCGCGGGTCAAAGTCTGGTATAGATGGTGGTGCGTATTCACGAGACCAGGCGTTAGGACGCAACCGCTCGCGTCATGAATTTCCGCATCTTCTGCGTCGATCCGAGGGGCCACCTCACGAATGATGCCCCCTTGGATCAAGACATCGCCCACGAATTCACGCCGCGTGTCATCCATCGTGAGGATGTGCGCATTACGGATAAGTTTCTTCTTGGACATGATCGGTCCCTCCACGCCCCTTCGGTGGACCGTTCTCGCCGCCAGAAGGGGTAAAGGACGCGGCACAAGTTCCTTAAAGTGCTAAACCTATCATTTCAACCTTTGGACGCGTCCGCAAAGGGGGCGAGGATAGCCAGTGCTTCCGCATGTATCGCTTTATTTGCAGCAGCAATGGCCTGCCCGCCGTCTTTTGCAGGTCCTCCGCTCCAGTTGGTGACAATCCCACCCGCGGCCTGAACAACTGCCATTGGTCCTTGAATGTCATAGGACTTGAGGCCTGCTTCAATCACAAGATCGACCTGCCCCGTCGCGACAAGCGCGTAGGCATAACAGTCCATACCAAAACGCGTCAGGCGCGCCTTTGCGGAAACCTGTTCAAACCCTTCACGATCCTTAGGCGTATTCACCTCTGGGAAGGTGGTAAACAGGGTCGCCTCGGACAGCGGACGTGGCTCTCGCGTCTTGAGAACGTCTCGGCCGTGCGGACCCTCGACATATGCCTCATCAGGGGCGCCAAAGAACCGTTCACCGATATATGGTTGATCTACGACACCAACTATCGGTCCGCTCACATCACCAACGGCAATCAAAACACCCCAAGTTGGTGTCCCCGAGATGTAACCACGCGTTCCATCAATGGGGTCAAGCACCCAGATAAAGCCAGACGTGCCCTCTTTGGCGCCGTATTCTTCACCAAAAATGGCATCGTCAGGACGCTCGCGGGCCAATACATCGCGCATTGCACGTTCTGCCGCACGGTCGGCTTCGGTCACGGGATCAAACGCGGCAACCGCTTTGTTGTCGGCCTCAATCGCTTTGCGGAAATATCGAAGGGTTTCAGGGCGAGCAGCGTCAGCAAGCAAAAGGGCGACCCGCTTGAGGTCGCCCAAAGTTGTTTGGTCAATCTGTCCAGCCATTTGCGCCCCCTTCGGTTTCTCACCTGCGGTAACGCGCCATGGCTATAATCGTCAAGCCTTAGGCGGCGTCACTCAGAACGCGCGCAAGTTCAAACAGGCGGCGACGCTGTGTCTCAGGGATCGCATAGTAAGACCGCAGAAGTTCAAGCGCTTCTTTGTCCGCAAGGATGTCGCTCGGCATATCGGTTGCTTGCGCAGGAGCCGCATCGCTCTCTAGGCCTTCGTAAAAGAACGACACATCGACATTCAGAGCATGGGCGATATCCCAAAGACGGGAAGCGCTCACGCGGTTCATGCCGGTTTCATACTTTTGGATCTGCTGGAACTTGATGCCAACAGCTTCCGCAAGCTGCTGCTGGGTTGTGCCATTCATCCAACGACGATGACGAATACGCTTGCCGACGTGTACATCTACAGGATGGCTCATCGCAGTACTCCTAGGGTTGAATTCGGAACAGGCGAGATTTCCACCACTCAGTGGATAGGGAACCGACATAACCTGCTCGGAAATTGGTTTCATTACCCCTAGTTGAAACACGTATCGGTTGCAGTCGCTAGCTTGCCTTTAGGATAGATATTGGGGGAATTTGCGCATCCCTGAGGTGATTTTTATATTCTAAAGTATAAAACCCTTGGACTTGCACCTCCCGATCATTTGGCTTCAAATTGCTGTGACCAAAGGACATTAATGAATATGCGCGCCTATCAAGTCTTAGACACAAGCACCCCCCCCAGCCTCGTTTCAATCGAGAAACCAAGCCCAAAGGGAAAAGAGGCGCTACTCAAAGTAGAGGCCTGCGGTCTGAATTTTGCAGATCTATTAATGTGCAAAGGAACTTATCAGGACACGCCCGAAACACCTTTCACCTTGGGATTAGAAGTCTGCGGCACCATTGAAGCGCTGGGACCTGAAGCAAAAGGAATTTCAATCGGAACGAGAGTCGCGGTCTACGCGGGCCAAGGCGGTATGGCCGATTATGCAGTATATCCGATTGATCTTTGTCGACCTGTGCCTGCTTCGATGACCTCCGAAGAGGCCGCGGGGTTCATGATTGCCTATGGCACCTCGCACCTTGCACTCACGCGCCGTGCGCGGCTTTCAAGGGGCGAAACTCTGCTTGTTCTAGGTGCCGCAGGCGGAGTTGGCCTGACTGCGGTTGAAATAGGAAAGCTCATGGGCGCTCGGGTCATCGCCGTCGCTAGGGGGCCCGAAAAGCTGCAAATCGCACGCGACGCGGGAGCAGATATCGCCATTGATGCCAGTGCCGATCTTACCAAGGAACTTAGAGAGCTTGGCGGTGTAGATGTCGTCTATGATGCAGTTGGTGGCGATGCATTCAAACAGGTTCTGAGAGCCTGCAACCGCGAAGCACGTTATTTGGCAATCGGCTTTGCAAGCGGCGAGGTTCCGCAAATCCCTGCCAACCATTTGCTTGTCAAAAATATTGACGTGATCGGATTTTACTGGGGCGGGTATCTAAAATTTGCGCCTGAAGTGCTCTTTGCTTCGCTATCAGAACTTATGGATTGGCACGCAAAGGGCCTGCTTAAACCCCACATAAGCCACGTCATACCGCTCGACCGAGCAGACGAAGCGCTCGAATTGCTGAGATCACGTAAATCCACTGGCAAGGTTGTGGTAAAACCTTAAGCCTCGTCAAAGGCGTCTCGGACCATTCCGGCAAGCTCAAGAACCGGAAGCCGTTCTTCATCGCGGCGCATGTACATATGGATGCCAAGGCTTGACAGCTTTGGAAGAATGCCGCCGTGATCTATGATCTCAAAGTAAGGAGGACAGGTCCCGTCGAGGAGCGCGTGAACTGCGAGGTCCGCGCTTACCGCCGCTTCGACGCTTCGAGATGACTCGGCGTCTACTGACAAATCCCAAGGGATACCAGCAGCATCGAGCCGGCGCACTGTCTCGGGTCTGAACATGCATCGCGTCTCAAAAGCCATTGGAAGTGGTCGCTTGCGCCAAGCTGTGCCGTTCGGCGCACCAACCCATATAAGCGGCTTTTCAGCAAGCGGTTCGGACCCCGCATCCGGTTCCATTTCGGTCGTCAGAATTAGGTCAACTTCACCGCGAGCGTATTGCTCTTTGAGCGTCCTCGTAAATGACGATAGGAGCTGCACTTTCATTCGTGGGAACGCGACGTTGAAGGCGCGAAGCACTTCGGGGATCGTTGGATAAACAATGTCGTGTGGAACGCCCAAGACGATCTCGCCTTCGTATTCGGTGGCAAGTAAGCGTCCGAGGACTTCGTCATTCAGAGCGAGCATCTTGCGAGCGTAACCCGCGAGTTGTTCGCCAGACGCGGTTAAAGCGACAGCACGACCATTCTTTTCAATCAGCGAAAGCCCGAGACTTTCCTCGAGTCGCTTTATTTGCATCGAAACCGCAGACTGAGTGAGGTTTACCCTATTAGCAGCGCGCGTAACGCCGCCCGTATCCGATATCGCGACTAAGGATCGAAGGGCCGTAAGATCGAGGTTTCTCAACATATCAAATTCTGTGATGTGAAAGTGAATAATATCTCATTTCATTATTCATCTCTGAGGTGCGAAGTTCAAGGCAGTTCCAACGCTGACATGAAAGGCGCAATCAAATGGCCGTAATTGAAATCCTTCCCGCTCGCTTCTCGATACTCCGTGCACTTGCACTCATCCAGCAACGCCAAGCGCTTCGCTCTATGCCCGATGACCGCCTAAGCGATCTTGGACTTAGCCGTGCGCAGGCTGAACGCGAGGCAAGCCGACCCGTGTGGGATGCCCCGGAGCATTGGTATTCCTACTAAGCCACACTGAATTCAAAAAAGTTATTTCATCAGTTCAACCTCTTGAAACCTTGGGCCAAGTTGCCAATATTCTTCCCAAGGGTCCCGCGAAGCCACGCGGTCCGCTCACTTGTTCAACCATGGAGGATTCAATGGCTGATTTTCGCACGATGCGCGCGGCGAGCGGTGTTCGCACAGCTGCCATCGATGAGGGCCTTCGCGCCCATATGAATAAAGTTTACGGCACCATGTCGATCGGCATGTTGCTCACCTTTGCAGTGGCTTGGGCTGTCGGCTCGAACCCTGCACTGCTTTCCATTTTCCGTGACCCCATGACGCTCAAGCCAAATATCCTTGGCTATATTGTTATGTTTGCACCTCTTGGCATGGTGTTTGGTTTTGGCGCAGCGATTAATCGCCTGTCAGCAGCTGGCGCTCAGCTCTTCTTCTGGGCATTCGCCGCTGTGATGGGCCTATCACTGTCGTGGATATTCGTGGCCTATACAGGCGTTTCGATCGCGAACGTCTTCCTTGTCACTTCGATCGCTTTTGCGAGCCTGTCACTCTATGGCTACACCACTAAGAAAGACATCTCCGGCTGGGGTTCGTTCCTTATTATGGGCGTGGTGGGCATCCTGATTGCGTCGCTGATCAACATCTTTGTTGGTTCCGCAGGGATCCACTTTGCCATCACAATCCTTGGCGTTCTGATCTTCGCGGGCCTTACCGCTTATGACACCCAGAACATCAAGAACACCTATATTGCTCACGCAGCGCATGGTGATCAGGAATGGCTCGGCAAGGCTGCAATCATGGGCGCGCTGAACCTCTACCTCGACTTCATCAACATGTTCATGTTCCTGCTCCAGCTCTTGGGCAATCGCGAATAACGAATTTCCGAAATTCGGACTCAAACCCCGCCAAGGCACTGCTTTGGCGGGGTTTTCTTTCTCTAAAGCAAATTGAAAAGAGCAACAAAGCGCCGCATGATAGCGGTAACGGCTTTTCGTGCATCAGCACCCATGCTAATTCACGAAAGCGCCAAATCGTGAGTTGTGCATGTTAGACCTTGTAATCTTTGACTGTGACGGCGTCCTCGTAGACAGCGAGATTCTGAGCGCAGACACGCTGATTAACGAGCTGCAGATAATCGGCATTGATATCGACCGAGACTATGTTCGCACCCATTGTTTGGGTCGCAGTTTTCCAACGGTCGCAAAGTCTTTGGCCAAAAGCTTTGACACCGTTCTACCTGCTGATTTCGAACAGAGGTACCGGACAAGTTTGCTTGAAAAGTTCGAAACTGACCTGCGTGTGACAGAAGGGATATTCGAAGCAATTCAGGCAACCCAAGCGGCTGGTCTCAAAACATGTGTCGCGACCTCTTCCAGCCCGCCGCGCGTTGCGCGCACCTTGGGTGTAACGGGTTTAGCCCCGCTTTTTGGGGCGAACGTATTCACGGCGAGCCAAGTTGAAAACGGTAAACCTGCGCCCGACCTATTCCTCTTTGCGGCAAAGCAAATGGGTGCCGATCCGTCTAGAAGCTTGGTGATAGAGGACAGCCTTCCTGGCCTTGCGGCGGGGGCCGCCGCAAAGATGCACGTGCTCGCCTATGCTGGGGCCAGTCATCTTAAAGGCCTCCGCCTTGCTCAACCGTCACATGTGAGATCCTTTGACAATTGGGCAGAATTCCCCCACCTCTTGAAAGAATACTCGAACGAGGACAGCGCGTGAGCAACGGACGTTTTACACCTGAAACCACTCGACTTGATGATGCTGCCCGCGCAGGTTGGCTCTACTATGTTGCGGGCAACACGCAAGATGAAATCGCTAGAAAGCTAGGTGTTTCGCGGCAATCTGCACAGCGACTGGTTGCCATGGCAGTCAGCGAAAAGTTGGTAAAGGTCCGCCTTGATCACCCGATTGGCCGTTGCATGGATCTTGCTGGCGCACTCAGGGAAACTTTCGGCCTCCAATCCTGCGAAGTGGTGCCTTCTGATCCAGATGCTCCTAACCTTACCACAGGCGTCGCCATCGCTGCTGCGGCTGAACTCGAACGGGCGCTCAAGACCGATGAGGAACGCATAATTGCCATGGGAACGGGCCGAGCGCTCAAATCGACAGTCGAGCAACTCCCGCGGATGAGCTGTCCCCAACATCGAATTGTATCGCGACTTGGCAACATGATGAGCGACGGCTCCGCAACGCCTTATAACGCGACAATCCAACTTGCTGAACGCATAGGTGCCAAACAATACCCCTACCCCCTTCCTGTTCTCGCCGAGACCAGCGATGAGGTTCAGGTTCTTCACGCACAAGAGTCGATGCGAAACACCCTCGCACTTTGCGCACGCGCTGACCTCACCCTTGTCGGCATCGGCAACATCGGCGTCACTGCGCCCGTGTATCAGGACGGTTTTCTGACCGAAGAGGAGCTGACCGATCTTGAATCGCGCGGAGCAGCTGGTGAGATCACAAGCTGGATTTACGACGACAACGGCGAGCTTATGGATTGCGAATTCAATAGCCGTGTGGCTTCGGCTCAGCTCAATGCTGCGGGCGATCGTCGAATGATTGCCGTTGCGGTCGGCAAGCAAAAAGCCCGTGCGATTCTTGCGGCGCTTCGTGGTAAATTGGTCAATGGATTGATTACAGCGGAGCTTACGGCGCAAACGATTCTAGAGCTCAACGCAGCGCGGAATCGCCGCTAAACCGTCTATTCGAGCCATACAAAACTGCTAAAAGCCAATCTCTAAGGTCCGAAGAAATCTTCGGACTTTCTGCCGTTTTCCCCCATATTTCCCGAAAAAGCAGTCACTTACCAGATTTGCCGCAATGCGGCGCGAGTCAGGGATTGACAATTTCACAGCCTATTTGTGAATATATGCCCACTGACTTAGCAATTGCCCAAAGATGGGCAAATGGGAGGAAACCATGAAAAAGACAGTTCGCGCTCTTCTGGGCGCTTCCGCTCTGTGCTCGGTAGCTCTTGCTGCCAACGCCGAGTCGCTGACCATTGCCACCGTGAACAACGGCGACATGATCCGCATGCAGGGCTTGACCGAAGATTTCACTGCGAAAACCGGTCACACCGTTGAGTGGGTCACGCTCGAAGAGAACGTTCTGCGTCAGCGCGTTACCACCGACGTCTCGACCAAGGGTGGCGCTTTCGACATCATGACCATCGGCATGTACGAAACCCCGATCTGGGGTGCGAA
>CAYWUN010000022.1:18712-30504 GCA_964461315.1 uncultured Aestuarium sp. | reverse complement strand
GCTGCGGATCGCTTGGGGCCTCAAGTGGGATACAGCAGACTTCTGCGGCACCACTACTTCCCAAGATTTCTTGATGCTTGCTAAAAAGTAGCCAATTCGACCTTCGTTTATTAACGAAAGTGTTGGTCCGAAGTGTGTCCTAATGGAAACCCTGCGCTATGTAGAGCGAGTATGATGCGATCGGAACTCCCCAAAGCTCGACACGCTTTTCATCAACAAAGTCTAAGCTATCAAAGTGGCTCGCGTGAATTTCGTCGAGCGGGAACCAGTCCGAGGTTAGAAGCAGAGCGGATTGTCCCTCTCTTTCTTCAGTATCCAACCACAAGGTGAATTGGCTTAGTCGCGTTGCGATGACTTCAATGTCGGATCTGTCCAACCAAAAAGACAAGATTGATCCAGAGCGATAGTCTGACGCGGCAACAAAATCAGGGGTCAAGGTCCGTTCTGTTTCGGTCACCCATTCGCTTATTTCGGACCAATCATACATGATTGCACTCTCAGCATCGGGCTTTCCGGCCATAGCTGAAAGCGGAAAGACAGAATAATTTAGCGTGAACAAAATTGCGACTACCGCGCCGATTGTAAGGTGAGAGATGAGGGCCCAGTGCTTTTCAAGTGAAAGAACCAAATAGGGGATCAAAAGGATCAGCGCTGGAAGGTTCCAATAAGCCAAAACATGTACCCGTTGCGCCACAATGAGACAGGCGGTTGTCGAAGTCCAGAATGTCGCAAGCGCTAAATTGCCAAGAATTTCCAAACGATTATTGGGATCATTGGTCCAAATGAAAAGCCTCTTGAATTGGCCTAACCATAAGAAGGGACCAAGGCCAACCATGAAGGGCAGGAGCAGAGCCAAACTCCTACCGAACCATTCTTTGAAGGTTTCGGTCGGCACAAAACGAGCGTCAAAGTTATATACGAACGTTTGCGCATCGTGTTGTATGTTCCACCAAAAAACCGGCGTTAGACAGAGAAGCGCAATCCCCAGAGCGGCATAAGTGTATGGCGATTTCAACAATTTTCGGCTTGGGGCATCGATCACAATGAAAGCCAATAGGCCGAGACCAAAAAGCGCCGCATTGAATTTAGTCAGGCCTGCCAAGCCGATCATCAGACCGATCCCGAGTAGCCTGAGACCATTCGGTTTCGAATTAGTTCGCCGAAGGTCCAAGGCTTCAAGGTAGGTCCAATATCCAGCGACACTTAGAGCGGCCAACATCAGATGATCATTAAAAGTGATGGTCGTAAAAATGAAAAAGAGTGGACATGCAAAAACTGCCGTCAGAAATCGAAGAGCACTTTGTTGTTGCGGCTGCGCCAAAATCATAATCCGGATAAAAACCCAAACAATTATGGCGGAACTCATCAAAGTCGGTGAGCGCAACGCAAATCGTGAAGTGCCGAGAAGTGCCGACGTAATCGATTGTAGCCAAGCTTGTAGCGGCGGGTGATCAAAGTATCCCCAGTCGAGGGTTTGCCCCCACAGCCAATAATATGCTTCGTCCGGCAAAGGGCTTGCGAAAAAATGAAACGCGAGGCGGCTGCCAATCAGTATGAGAGCAATGCTCCAAACAAAGTAGGAGTTCCTTTGAATACGAGAAGGAGTTAGTTGCGACGACAGAGCGAACACCTTTTCAATCATTTTCTAGACATCACTCACTTTGGTTTCGCTGCGCCTTAGAGATAGCCGCAATGCAAGTATCTTTCGGAGTTCATCGTATAAAGCGATGGGCCATGTCGGGTCTAGGTTGATTGTTCTTCGCAATATTATGTCTCGTCCAATTAGGCGGTTCACGTCCGATGCGTCCATTGTTCGACATCGACTTTGTGTGCGCAAAATAGTGTTGGCTCGGTCCCCAGTTCTGAACCGAGCCCAATTTCGTTAGCGCTTCAAGAACGAAACGATTTTTGCAGCAAGTTCATCGTGGAGGGCGGCACGACTGCGTCCGCCTGCATCTTTACAGAGTGGGTCAGGTTCACCCTCTTTCATTAAGATCTCTGCGCCACGTTCCTTGCATTCTGCAAGAAAGCTGAAATGTGTCGCATCTGGAACAAATGAGTGTTCAGCATTTGGGATCAGCTTAGCAGCGGGCAAAGCGTAGACCCCAGAGGGAATTTCGCCTTCACTTCCAAGATTTAATATCAACATCGGGATATCAATTGACGCGAGGCTCTTGGGAGTGACCGTTTCAATTATACCTGGGTCAACAGCGACTGTCCGCTGAATACGGGGATCGCGGAGGTCCTCAGCCGCGGGGCTGAGGTCAAAATCATGCAGATCTACACTGAAATGAGCAAGAAACGCGCAGTCTGACATGCCGTGGTCTCCTGCGTCGCAAAACTTCGAGAGCTTCTCTGGATTGACGCGTGCGCCGGACACAGCCATGGCGGTGTAGCCACCTGCAGAGAAGCCGAGCATCGAGATTTGGTCGAGGTCAATGTATGGATATGAGTCCCGATTTGAAGTGATCTCATCGATCACGGCTGAAATGTCCGCAGGCCGTTCCCAAACGCGCACTGCCGCTTCTGCTGATGCATTTCCGCTTGTGGTGCCGGGATGATTAGGGATCACAACGACAAAGCCGGCCTTGACCAGCTCGGACGCGATCCATCCAAATTGCCCCGCATTGCCGCCCGCGCCATGTGAGATAAGGACGAGGGGATATTGCCCCGTTTGATGTGGCGCATTTCGACCAGCCGGCGTTCCAAAGAAGACGCCATTGCCGCCGACGGTCACCATCTTGCCGCCCGAGGTCGCTGGATACCAGATATTGAAATCAATGTCTCTTGAGCGCTTCGGCGCGTAGGCCGTACCATAGTCGATACCGACATTACCAACGTAGGCAGGTCGCGTTACTTCGTAGCCCGCCCAACCGGTTGTTGCAAGAAAGGTGGTAAAAAGGGTCGTTTTTGCAAGTTTACTGAATTTCGACATCTTGGGAGTCCTTGTGTTTTCCAGTGATGTCAAACTTCTGCTTTATCTCAAAAATGCATTCGTCCCAAAACGCGTTTTGGGTCGTCCTAAATCGTGTTCCAGTCTATTCTTGAGTGAGTTGATCTAGAGATTTTCAGATGATTTTTGTTCCTCTTCCGCTCTTTGTGTCCATCGTACTTGGATATGTTTTCCTTCGGTTTGTAACTTCTCGAGATATGGGTCTATTGGCTCACCGATTTTTCGCAGGTTTGATCGGTGCATATGCTGTGCAATCCCTGTTGCTCACACTTCGCTGGGGATATGGGATCGATGGGGCGGCGATGCTGATCGCCGCCCTAGCACCTATGCTTCCCGCCTTAGCCTATTTGGGCTATTCGTCACTTGCATCTGAAGGGCGAGACTTACCGAAGTGGCCCATAGCGCTCTTACTATTAACTTGGACCGCATTTTTTGGAACGCGGGATGTGTTCGATGCGGTGATCCTGACCACTTATCTCGGATACGGTGGACTTATTTTTCATAAGTCTATGCAAGGCACGGATGCGTTAGCCCTTTCGTCGGTGGCGGAGTCTCATAGCATTTTGAAGGCAATGAGACTGACTAGTCTTGCTATGGCGGCGTCAGGAATAACGGACATCTACATTGTTTCTGATTTCATCCGTACCGGTGGCCAAAATGTGGGGCATGTGATTGGCATCGCTCAGACGAGTTTCATCCTTGTCATTGGACTCGCTTCGAGTGTTGGGCGATCAGTAAGCGATGAACTTGCGGTCAAAGACACTCATGAGATCACAAGTGAAGACACCGAGATTGTCGCGCGACTTGAAGCAATGTTCGTAAAGGAGGGTCTGCATAAAAGAGAGGACTTGAGTCTACGCAAGCTCGCCCGACGGCTTGGTGTGCCAGATCGTCAGGTCTCAAACGCGATCAACCGCCTCTGCGGTGTCAACGTATCTCAATTCGTAAATGACTTCAGGATTAAAGAAGCCTGTAATTTGCTGAGCGATACTGAGGATAGCATTCTCGAGATTTCTCTGGCCGCGGGTTTTGCCTCCAAGTCAAATTTCAACCGAGAATTTGTGAGAGTGACAGGTAAGAGCCCGTCAGAATGGCGCAAGTCTAAGATGGACTAGCCTTGGATATATTGTTCAAGAATAAACACGCCCATCAAGGAACCCAATAAGGATCTTGCTATGCAGCACGCCTATCCCACGCTTTCCGAAGCTACAAAAGTTTGGGCAAAGATTGCGATGCTGTCGTTCGGAGGTCCCGCAGGCCAAATTGCAGTCATGCACCGCATATTGGTCGAAGAAAAACGTTGGCTTGGTGATGAGCGTTTTTTGCATGCACTTAATTTCTGCATGCTACTTCCTGGTCCAGAGGCACAGCAGTTGGCAACCTATATCGGATGGTTGATGCATGGGGTTCGTGGTGCCTTGGTCGCGGGGCTTCTTTTCATCGCACCGGGTATGATTGCAATTATGGGGCTGAGCTGGATTTACGCAGGGCTCGGTGATGTCAGCATCGTCGTTGGCCTGTTCTTCGGACTTAAAGCAGCGGTACTAGCCATTGTTGTTCAGGCATTGATCCGTGTAGCCAAGCGGACGCTTAGAAACCACGTGATGTTGTTGATCGCAATGGCTTCATTTGTTGCCATCCTTCTATTTGCCGTACCGTTCCCAATCATCATCCTATGTGCTGCACTTATGGGATGGATCGGAGCTAGATCGGGGATCACAGCCTTCAACTCATATGGCGGACATGGGGCAGGCGGTGATGCACATGTCGCGGATAAAGACACACTCTTGGGCGCAGACTTGAGCGACAATCCCAGAAAGTTTGGCGCGTTCAGCGCGGCCATCGGAGCACTGGTGCTATGGTTGCTTCCTGTTGCACTGCTGGTCATTCTTGCAAGTGATACTGTCTTTGCTGAAATTGCGGTGTTCTTCTCAAAACTTGCAGTGCTTACTTTTGGGGGCGCTTATGCTGTACTTGGTTGGGTGGCGCAGGATGCTGTTGTTACCTATGGCTGGATCGCCCCTGGAGAGATGCTCGACGGTCTCGGAATGGCAGAAACGACACCTGGCCCCCTTATCATGGTGTTGCAGTTTGTTGGATTTATGGCTGCATTCAGGGACTCTGGGTGGATGACTCCGCTTCTTGCTGGAACAGCAGGTGGGTTGATCACGACTTGGGTGACATTCGCTCCGTGTTTCGCATGGATCTTTCTTGGTGCCCCAGTGATGGAGCGCTTGCGCAGGAACGCATCGATTTCTGCGGCCTTGAAGGCCGTGACGGCAGCAGTCGTTGGCGTCATTCTGAATCTAGCGATCTGGTTCGCTGTTCATGTCTTCTGGCGAGAGGTAATACATTGGCACTCGGGCGTATTCTCGATCGATTTGCCCGTTTGGTCTTCATTAAACTTGGTTTCAGCAGGGCTTTCCTTACTCGCTCTGTTGGCACTTTTTCGATTCAAGTTGAGTGTAACAGTTGTGCTGGCGGGAGCAGCGGTCAGTGGAATTTTCGTTCAGTTTGTAGGTCTAGTTTGAGAGATCCACTCTCTTGACCAGATACGCCCCGATGGCTAGCGATTACGTGTAATTCAATAGATTGGATTTTTCATGGCACTTATTCCGTATCTCTATTTCAACGGTAATTGCGAAGAAGCGATGACCACTTATGTTAGTGTATTTGGTGGGGAAATTTCAGGGCTTACACGGATGAGTGATGTGCCTCACAATCCGCCATTGCCAGAGGAAGTGTCTCATATGGTCATGAATCTGACCTACACGATGCCTGATGGCACGCGGATCATGGCCTCTGATAACTGGCAAGGCACCTCTGCCGAGACATCGAACATTTCGCTAACTGTCGAATTTCAAGATGTCGCCTCGACCAAAGCGGCCTATGACGCGCTCATCGAAGGTGCAGATATTCAGCAAGAGTTTGGACCACAATTCTGGACCGATGCCTTTGCGGCATTCAAGGATCGCTTCAATATCCGCTGGCAACTCTCGGGTCCCTACAAACCGATGTAACCAATATCGCGAGCTGGCCTTAGTCTTGGTCAAAATCGCGGTTGGTCTCTAGTTCCTGCCAAAGCCGAGTTAACCCGCTCTCGAAGGCATCGGAACCGGCGCCCAAGATCGTGTCAATTCGCTTTTGAAAAGCTGTCGCAAGTGGGAGTAATTCCCCCATCATCGCCAAACCTTTTTCGGTGAGCGAAAGATGGATCAGTCGTCCATCTGTTTCATTCTTGGTTCGAGCAATTAGGCCTCGACTGACAAGGCGCGATGCGGCGCGGCTGATTTTGGATTTCTCCATAACAACCTTTTGCTCAATATCTCGGATTGAAGCACCGTTTTCCGCGCTAAGATGAACGAGCACACGCCAGTCTGGGATCGAGATCCCAAACCGGTCTCGGTATTCGCGTGCTAAAGCTTCGCTAAGAAGTTGGGCAACTACAGTTGTCCGATAGGGTGTAAAGTTGGCGAGTACGAAACCATCATTATTCGATTTAGAGCTTTGGTTATCTGATGCCGCCATTCGCCCCGTTTCCTGCAACATGCTTGTTCTTAGCAGGTTCTTATTCCCAGATATTTATTGCAATCGCAACAAATTTTCAAACGCTGATTGACCTGAAGGATTTGGAAAGCATATACATCGATGCAAATGCAACGATTTGATTTTTCGGTCACGGGCATAACAAGGGGAGTTTCGAGATGGCCAAGGCATTCGCATCGCAAGGTGATATGACGGAGAAGAAAATTAGCTTCACCGAAGTGGGTGAGGGTCTATATGCCTTTACCGCTGAGGGTGATCCAAACTCCGGTGTGATCATAGGTGACGACAGTGTGATGATCGTCGAGGCGCAGGCCACGCCTCGTCTTGCCAATAAGGTTATCGAATGCGTTCGCAGCGTCACAGACAAGCCGATCAGTCACGTTGTCCTGACCCACTATCACGCCGTTCGCGTTCTCGGTGCTTCTGCTTTTGGAGCTCAGCAAATCATAATGGGCGAAAAGGCTCGCGGTATGGTCGTTGAGCGAGGTCAAGAAGACTGGGACTCGGAATTCCAACGCTTCCCGCGACTGTTCGAGGGTCACGAGTCTATCCCCGGACTGACGTGGCCAACCACCACTTTCAACGACCGCATGACAGTTCATCTTGGGAATCGGCGCATCGACCTAATGCACTTGGGCCGTGCTCACACCGCTGGCGATATTGTCATCCATGTACCGGACCAGAACGTGATGTTCACAGGGGATATCGTTGAATACCACTCTGCCTGTTATTGCGGCGATGGCCATTTTAGGGATTGGGGTAACACGCTTGATGCAATTAAGGCCTTTGATGTGGATGCCATCGCGCCGGGTCGCGGTGACGCACTTGTCGGCAAGGAAATGGTCGGTAAAGCGATCGAAAACACCCGCGACTTTGTCGCCTCGACTTATCGACCCGCCGCATCAGTTGCTGCGCGCGGTGGCTCGCTCAAAGAAGCTTGGGATGCAGTCCGTGCAGAGTGTGATCCCAAGTTCGCAGATTATGCGATCTATGAGCATTGCCTGCCGTTCAACGTTGCTCGCGCTTATGATGAAGCGCGCGGCATCGACAATCCACGGATCTGGACGGCTCAGCGCGACATGGAGATGTGGGAACAACTTCAGCGTTAAGCTCGGGGCTTTAGGAGAAAAAGATGCTTGATGACCGCTACAAGCTTGCGTTCAAACTCTATCCCTATGAACGTAATTCAGACCAAGATAGCGCTACGCCCGTTCGCCACCCTGTGGTCGTGATGGGCGGCGGCCCAATTGGTGTTGCAACGGCTCTTGATCTCGGTTTGCAGGGCATTCCTGTTGTGGTTCTCGACGACCACGAAGGTATCGGAATGGGTAGCCGCGCGATTTGCTTTGCAAAGCGCACGCTGGAAATTGCGGACCGCTATGGCTGTGGCAAACCGATGCTCGACAAGGGGGTCGTTTGGAACCTTGGAAAGGTTTTTCATGACGACCGAAAGGTTTTTGAATTCAATCTTCTTCCTGAGGATGGCCATAAGTATCCCGCCTTTATCAATCTCCAACAGCCCTATTTTGAAAAGTTCATCGTTGAGCGCGTGCGCGAAGCCCAAGCCCAAGGCGCGCCGATTGAACTGCGCGGCAAAAACCGTGTGGACAGTGTAGATGTCAAAGACGATCACGTCGTCCTAAGCGTCACCACGCCGGACGGACCCTACCAGATCGAGGCCGACTGGCTCATCGGCGCGGATGGTGCCTCGTCTCCGCTTCGGTCCATGATGAACCTCGACTTTGAAGGTCGTGTTTTTCAGGACAGCTTTCTCATCGCAGACATCAAGATGAATGGCGCGAATTTCCCGACAGAGCGTTGGTTCTGGTTCGAACCTTGGTTCAAATCGGGCGCATCCACGCTCCTGCATAAACAGCCCGATGACGTCTGGCGGATCGACTTCCAGATTGGCTGGGACGTGGACCGCAAAGAGGAACTGAAAGAAGAAAACATCCGCAAGCGGATCGATGCGATGCTTGGCGAGGGTATCGACTACGAAATGGTGTGGTCCTCAATCTATACCTTTCAGTGTCGTCGCATGAAACAGTTCCGCCATGGCCGAGTTCTATTCGCCGGAGACGCTGCGCATCAGGTTTCGCCGTTTGGGGCGCGGGGTGCAAACTCGGGCCTTCAGGATGTCGACAATCTTGGTTGGAAGCTTGGGCTTGTGATCAACGGTAAGGCTCCCGATAGGCTCCTTGATACCTACCATGAAGAACGGGCCTACGGAGCTGATGAGAACATTCTGAACTCGACGCGTTCGACTGACTTCATTTCGCCAAAATCCAAAACGAGCCACATGTTTCGCAATGCCGTGTTGGATCTTGCGGAGCACTACGCCTTTGCCCGCCCCCTTGTTAATTCCGGTCGTCTTTCGGTGCCCTGTGTTTACAATGGTTTGTCGCTGAATGGACCGGATGCACTTCCAGGCGCGCCGGAGAGAACCCGTATCGGGGCGCCATGTCCTGACGCTCCGTATGGAACGGGGTATCTACTTGAAAAACTTGGCGGCGATTTTGTTCTTCTTACGATAGATGCCGATGCGCCTAACGGGTTCGAAGTTGACGGAGTATCAATCCGCCGCCTCGCGCTTTCCGCTGCGGATGATGCAACTGGTGAACTTGCTAAACGCTATCTTGGCGAGGCCACCTCTGGTGTCTATCTCATTCGTCCCGATCAACATGTCGCTGCGCGCTGGGCATCTTTTGATGCTGCTGCAACGACTGCTGCGCTCCGCACCGCAATAGGAAATGCGTAAAAATGGCATTGCTTATCACTGATCCCAACATCTCCAACCCTGATAGCTTCTATAATGAACTTATCGAAGCCCACGAGAGCCTTACCGATGATGAGAGCGCGGCGCTCAACGCGCGCCTTATCCTTGTTCTCGCAAACCAAATTGGAAATCGTGAAGTTTTAAGCCAAGCCATTGCTGTGGCCAAAAAGCCAAGCGCAAGCTGAAAGGAATACAAACATGGCCACTCATGACTTTCCACATGGAATGCGTCGGGCGTCAGATACGACTGGGACCCACCCTGGTTATATGCCTGGTTTTGGAAATGACTTTGAGACCGAGGCGCTGCCTGATGCTTTGCCGCAGGGGATGAACTCTCCGCAGAAGTGCAATTATGGGCTCTACGGTGAGCAGCTGTCGGGTACTGCATTTACTGCAAATCCGCCTGAACGTACGTGGACCTATCGCATTCGTCCGTCGGTCAAGCATTCTGCTCGCTATACCAAAATTGATGTTCCTTACTGGAAGTCGGCGCCGAACGTGGATCCTGACATGACCTCGCTGGGTCAGTATCGCTGGGATCCTGTCGAGGCTGCGGGCGATCTTAATTGGATTACGGGAATGCGGACCATGACGACGGCAGGGGACGTGAATACCCAAGTCGGAATGGCGAGCCATATCTACCTCGTGACCAAATCGATGGTTGATGAGTATTTCTTCTCAGCAGATTCAGAGCTTCTCGTTGTCCCACAGCAGGGTCGGCTTCGGTTTTGCACCGAGCTCGGGATCATCGATCTTGAACCGCAGGAGATTGCGATCCTTCCACGTGGACTTGTGTATCGTGTCGAGGTGCTCGAAGGTCCGTGCCGCGGATTTGTGTGCGAGAACTATGGCCAGAAGTTTGAACTTCCTGCACGGGGTCCTATCGGCGCAAACGCACTCGCCAACCCGCGCGACTTTAAGGCGCCTGTTGCTGCCTTTGAGGACCGCGAAGTGCCCTCGACCTTGACCATCAAATGGTGTGGTCAGTTCCATGAGACTAAGATTGGTCAAAGCCCGCTTGATGTCGTGGCATGGCACGGTAATTACGCGCCCTACAAATATGATCTCAAGACCTATTGCCCCGTAGGTGCGATCCTTTTTGATCACCCTGATCCGTCGATCTTTACCGTGCTGACTGCGCCTTCGGGCGTGCCGGGAACCGCGAATATCGACTTTGTGCTATTCCGTGACCGTTGGATGGTGGCCGAAGATACCTTCCGTCCGCCTTGGTATCACAAGAACATCATGTCCGAGCTGATGGGCAACATCTATGGCCAATACGACGCCAAACCTCAGGGCTTTGTTCCCGGCGGGATGAGCCTGCACAACATGATGCTCCCACATGGTCCCGACAAGAACGCCTTTGAGCATGCTTCAAATTCGAACCTCGGCCCCGTCAAGCTCGAGAACACCATGTCCTTTATGTTCGAGACTCGCTTCCCGCAGCACCTCACCGCATTCGCGGGCAAAGAGGCTCCGTTGCAGGAGGACTACATCGATTGCTGGGATGATCTTGAGAAGAAATTCGACGGCACACCGGGCAAGAAGTAAGCCTCTAGGCTAAGAAAAAGGAAGACCAATGACCAAGTTGCTCCGTTCGTGGGTCGAAAGTGCGAACACGGCCGATACCCAGTTTCCGCTCAACAACCTGCCTTATGGTGCGTTCTCGGTGGGTGGAAATGCTCCGCGTTGTGGTGCCGCGATCGGGGATCAGGTGCTTGATCTCGCGCAAATGGAGGCAGATGGCGTTCTATCGTTCAAAGGCACGCTGGGGGCAGGTGGCTGGAACGCGTTTATGGCTCTTGGCAAAGAGGCTTGGAGTGAGCTTCGCTCAACCCTTCTAAAGCTTCTTGCCGAGCATGGTGACACCGCTCTGGCAAAGTATCTCGTGCCGCAGGCGGATGTGACGCTTCAGATGCCTTTCGCGGTGACTGAATACACCGATTTTTATGCAGGTCGAAACCACGCCTTTAACGTCGGCACCATGTTCCGCGGTTCGGAGAACGCTTTGCCGCCAAACTGGCTGCATATCCCGATCGGTTACAATGGTCGCGCTTCGTCTGTGGTGGTCTCTGGAACGCCAGTCATACGTCCACATGGACAGCTCAAAGGCCCAAACGACGAGATGCCGCGTTTTGCTCCATCAACCCGCTTCGATATCGAGCTTGAAATGGGAGCAATCGTAGGAACGGCCTCTAATGGTCCAATCACGGTCTCTGAGGCTTATGACAATATCTTTGGCTATGTGCTCCTGAACGACTGGTCAGCGCGGGATATTCAAGCTTGGGAGTATCAGCCACTTGGTCCGTTCCAGGCAAAAGCCACTGCGACTACGATCAGTCCGTGGATCGTCACAGCGGCTGCGCTCGAGCCGTTTCGGACCTCAACGCCCGAACGCGAGAAGCAGCTGTTGCCATATCTCGCTGAGCCCGCGCCGATGCTCTACGACATTGAACTCGAAGCGACGATGGCGCCTGAAGGTAAGGCTGAAACAGTCATCACGCGTACCAATTACAA
>CAYWUN010000022.1:0-18612 GCA_964461315.1 uncultured Aestuarium sp. | reverse complement strand
TCAAATCGGATTTGGCGAGTGCAAAGGCACACTCAGGCCAGCAAGAAACCTTTAAGCCGCGACAATTTGTTGAAGGTGCCCGAAACAGTCGTGACCTCAGCAGAAATCATATAGTCTGAGGTTGTAGAATGTAGGAGGCATTTTGATGGGTATGGAATTCGACTACATTGTTGTCGGAGCTGGTAGTGCGGGTTGTCTTCTTGCAAATCGGTTGAGCGCAAATCCAAAGAACCGTGTTCTGCTCTTAGAGGCGGGTAAGAGCGACAATTATCATTGGATCCACATACCCGTCGGATACCTATACTGCATCGGTAATCCACGTACCGATTGGCTCTATTCAACCGAGAATGAAGCAGGGCTAAACGGGCGCAGTTTGCGTTACCCGCGCGGGAAAACTCTTGGTGGATGCTCTTCGATTAACGGGATGATCTACATGCGTGGGCAGGCCCGAGATTACGATAAATGGGCCGAATTGACGGGTAATGATGATTGGAAATGGGAAAATGTGCTTCCTGTTTTCAAGAAACATGAAAACCACCACCGTCTGGATGGTGGTGCGGATCCTAAAACGGGCGATAATCAACGGTTTTCCGACCTTCACGGCCACGGTGGTGAATGGCGAGTAGAGAAACAGCGCTTGCGTTGGGACATTCTTGAGAGCTTCGCCGATGCCGCAGAGCAGTCGGGCGTACCCAAAGTCGACGATTTCAATACTGGTGATAACGAAGGCGTCGGCTATTTCGAGGTAAATCAGCGGAAGGGATGGCGCTGGAACACCTCCAAGGCGTTCCTCCGTCCTGCAAAAGGTCGTTCCAATCTTACAGTTTGGACCGAGGCACAGGTCGAAAAGCTAGTCCTAGAGAGAAACCTGAATGGCGAAATCGTTTGTCGTGGGGTGAAAGTTCGTCGCGGTGAGAAGACCCTGACCGCGACTGCAATCCGCGAGGTGGTGCTCAGCGCAGGTTCAATTGGGTCGCCGCAAATTCTCCAGCTGTCAGGAATTGGCCCTGCGGACCTTCTCAAAGCAAACGGAATAGACGTATTTTTGGACAGGCAAGGCGTTGGTCGTAACCTGCAAGACCACCTTCAAATTCGAACGGTGTTCAAAATAATGGGTGCCAAGACCCTAAACAAGCTTGCATCGACCCTTTGGGGCAAGGCGTTGATCGCGGCAGAATATGCTATGTTTCGCTCAGGTCCGATGAGCATGTCGCCTTCGCAGCTTGGTGCGTTTACCCGTTCTGACTCAAACCAGAAACATGCAAATTTGCAGTATCACGTGCAACCGCTCAGCCTTGACGCCTTTGGTGATCCACTTCACGATTTCCCAGCATTTACGGCAAGTGTTTGCAACCTGAACCCAACCTCTCGGGGTTCTGTAGAAATTCGCTCAAGCAACCCTCTGGATGCTCCAAAAATCGCACCTAACTACCTTAGTACCGAAGAAGATCGGCTCATCGCAGCGCAATCGATGCGGCAGGTGCGCGATATTGTGAACCAATCGGCTTTGGCGAAATATAATCCGGTTGAATGGAAGCCTGGTGCCCAGTTCCAGACCGATGAAGAACTCGCACGTCTTGCTGGCGATATTGCAAGCACGATTTTTCATCCTGTTGGAACGACTAAAATGGGCCGCTTGGATGATCCCACTTCAGTCGTCGACTCCGAACTGAAAGTGATCGGCGTTAAGGGTCTGCGTGTCGCCGATGCAGGCATTATGCCAACGATAACTTCGGGCAATACAAACTCGCCCACGGTTATGATTGCGGAAAAAGCGGCCGCGTTGATACTCGCGGCCGCCATCTGATCAACTGAGTGAGGTGTCGACGGGCACGACAATTCGTCCGCGAACCTTGCCAGAAAGGAATTCAGGGGCGATCCGAATGACCTCGTCAAAGGCGACCTCGCGTGTCATCGCTTCGAGCTTGGACATATCAAGGTCGGTGGCAAGACGTTCCCATGCAGCTTTGCGCTGCTCAACGGGACGCATAACGCTGTCGACACCAGCCAAAGTCACTCCGCGAAGGATGAACGGTGCAACGGATGTCGGAAGGTCCATCCCTCCAGCAAGTCCGCAAGCCGCAACGCATCCACCATAACTGATCATCGAGATGACGTTGGCGAGAACATTACCGCCAACAACGTCAACAGCTCCGGCCCAACGCTCTTTATTCAACGCGCGCGCTTTGCCAGAGAGTTCTTCGCGGTTCACGATCGAATTCGCGCCGATTGAACGCAAGTATTCTTCTTCTTCGAGGCGTCCAGTAACCGCGGCGACCTTGTATCCCTTGGCTGCAAGAAGCGCGGTAGCAACGCTTCCAACGCCGCCAGCTGCACCGGTAACCACAACTTCACCTTTGTCTGGCGTCACTCCGTTTGCTTCGAGTGCCAAAACGCATAGCATTGCTGTGTAGCCTGCAGTTCCGATAGCCATAGCTTGGCGAAGCGAAATGCCATCTGGCAATTTAACAAGCCAATCGCCCTTGAGCCGCGCTTCGCCGGCAAGACCGCCCCAATGCTTCTCGCCGACGCCCCATCCGTTCAACACCACACGGTCACCCGATTTGAAACCGTCGTGTTTGCTTTCCAAAACGATGCCAGACAGATCAATACCCGGAACCATTGGAAAACTCCGTACAACAGGCGAAGCACCTGTGATTGCAAGAGCATCCTTATAATTTAAGGTCGACCAAGCGACTTGGACCGAAACGTCTCCGTCTGCGAGATCGGGAAGGGTGACTTCCTTCTGCTCCACTGTTTGCTTGTCGTCGACTTTGTCGATCACGATTGCATTTGTCATTTTACGTACCCTCGCTGTAGCAAGATTTGAAAGTAGATTTCAGCAAAACTTCTGAGTGGTTTTGCGTTTAGTTCGAGTTTCGCGCGGAGCACGGCACCCTCCCAGCCCGTCCAGAAGAACGCAGCAAGCGCTTCAGGATCATCGACGTCGAGCTCTGCTAAAAGCTTCGCGGTAATGTTCTGCCAACCATTGAAAACAGCTGTGATTGCCTCGCGGAAATCCGGCGGCAGCGCCCCCATTTCCTGACCAAGATTTCCGATCAAACAGCCGCGTTGAAAGCCATGCTTCCGCATTCCCGCTTCGGCGTCTCCGACGAACGCCTCTAAGCGATGAAAGGGTGTTAGAGCGCTGTTGCTAAAGTGCGTTTCAAGCTTTTCGCGGAAGTAGGCGTCGTAGGCTCCAATCAACTCAAGTCCAAAGTCCGCTTTTGACGTGAAGTAATGGTAGAAGCTGCCTTTTGGTACGCACGCATCCTTTAGTATTTCATCGATTCCCACTGAGGAATAGCCACGGGCTGTCAAATGCTTCAGCCCCGTTCGGATTAGCACATGTTTCGTGTTTTGATCTTGTGGCAGCTTTGGGGGGCGGCCTCGACGACGCGTTTGTTGTTTCATTTCATTTACTAGACGCATCGGTCTAATAAATGCAACGGCGAATTAGCGTGCCAATTCCATCATCTGAGCAAGATCTTCGCTGCTAAGCTCAACTGGGTTGGCTTTCATTGAAGTCGAAGAAGCTGCTGCCACGGCCGCATTTTGGCGGTCCTCATCAGAAATGTTCAGGGCATCCAAGCCAAGTAGACCATGGGAGCGCGACCATTCCGCAAGAGTTTCATAAGCAATTTCGTAAGGAACTCGGAACTCATGAGCAATCATTTCGCGCACTTCTAAGAGACGCGATTTGAGCAAAGGGTCTGTTGTTCGCTCTTCATTAAGCGCCAGCCCGAAAGGCAAAAGCGCTCCGCAAATAGCGCCATGTGCCGCATTTGAAAGGCCGCCTAAAGGGCCGGCTAGGCCATGTACAACACCAAGTCCTGAATTGGCCAAGGCAAGACCGCCGCAGAGACTAACATAGCTCAGCTCGTCGCGAGCCTCCGCATTTTCAGCGTCCATCAGGGTACGTAGCGCACGCAATCCACGAGAGATGGCGTCGCGACAGATGGCGTCAGTCAACGGATTTGCTTTGCTGCAAACATACGGTTCAATTACTTGCGTGATGGCATCGAGGCCCGAGGAGAGGGTGACGAACTTAGGCGATCGATCCGTCAGTGCTGGATCGACAATCGCGAGCTTTGGGAGCATCGCGAGATCACGCATAGACACTTTTCGTCTGTGCTCGGGTGCGCTGATCACCGCGTTCTTGGTAACTTCTGCGCCCGTTCCAGCTGTCGTTGGGATCGCAATGAAAGGTAAAGGTTTGGTGTCGAGCGGCCTTCCCTGACCAACCACCTCAAGGTGAAACATAATGTCATGATTTGATGGAATGAGTGCTGCAATTGCCTTGCCTGCGTCAATGGCCGCACCGCCACCAATCGCAACAACTGTATCGCAGTCCGCTCCTTCGCCGCGTCCTTTTTCGACAGTTTCAATGCACGGTTCTGCCCTAATAGAGACTGTTTTTACCGAACACCCTTGTTCTGTTAAACCTTGTAGTAGCCATTTCGCACGGTCTGAATTTGAGCCCGTAACGACGAGCACCTTTTTCCCGAATGCAGAAATTCTTGGTGCAGCTTGCGAAGATGATCCACGGCCAAAGAGTATTTCAGTGCTGGTCGCGAAGCCGAATGGATTGATCATTTTGGCCTCCGGTTTGTTTTAAAGCGGATCAGTGCGGAAAAGGCTGATGCGCAGCCCGCCATGGGACACTGTTTGTTCGACAGGAAGAAAGGGGAGCCCAGAAGATTTTGCGAGGCCAGCGTCGCTCGTTATCATTCCGACCCGCCAACCCCTGAAACGTTCGAGCAGAGTTTTTCCGAGTGCACCATAGACCGAAAAGAGAAGCTTTCGATCACCAATCCGAGCACCGTAAGGCGGATTTACGATCACAAGACCGGGCGCACCTTCAGGGCGCTCAAGGTCACTCATTGCTGCATGTTTGAAGTGAGTAAGATGACCAACCCCAGCGCGTTCAGCGTTCGCTGCGCTCATTCGCACTGCGCCTTGGTCACGGTCCGAGCCATAAAAACGTAGCTGACTTTGATTGCCGGCGTCACGGGTCAACTCGGCAAATGTGTCAGGGCTGAAATTCGCGAATTTCTCGAAGGCGAAATGGCGGTTTCGTCCTGCTTGCAGGCCCAGCGCGATTTCAGCAGCCTCTATCACAAATGTGCCTGAACCACACATCGGATCGACGACCGTTTCAGTCCCTGAGTAGCCGCATTGGCGCAGAAATAGAGCCGCAAGGTTCTCTCTCATCGGCGCTTTGCCGACCGCTTCTTTGTGGCCGCGCTTGTGCAAAGACTCGCCAGATGTATCGACGCTAAAAGTACAAAGGTTATCGTCAATGCGCACTTTCAGGGTGATTTCGGCATCCGCAGAAATAGTTGCCCCTAAGGCTTCCTTTAGCGCCGTTTCAATGCGCTGAGCCGCTGCACCTGCGTGGTAAATCTTGGACTTCTTCGACGTTACTTCCACTTTTAGCGGATATTTTGGATCAAAGATCTCGTTCCACGGAAATTTCCGAGCTCGCTTGTCGAGTTGAGCAAGGTGAAACGCCATAAAAGAGCCGATACGTGCTAGAACGCGTCCAGCGCCTCGGAGCTCGAGATTTGCGCGCCAAACATCGCGCCAGCTTCCTTCCATTGTGACACCACCCACTATGGTGCCTTGGACGTTGAAACCCTTTTCTCGCGCTTCTTCAGCGAGAGTGGTTTCAAGTCCCGGAGCTGTGACGAGGAGAATTTCGAAGGAGGCTGTCTGTGTCATGCTGCCTCCTTACCGCTAATCCTGATTGCTTTCGACAGAAAACTAATTGCGAAGATCGATGATGTGATTGTCCCATGAAACGTCGTGCCGGACTTCGCGAACCATTGCGCCATCGATAATCGTGCGCATTGTGCCGTTACCATCGCTTGCGATAAAACCGCCTTGCACGCCGATCAATCCGCACACGTCATTCTGTTCATATGCACCTAGGAAAGTGCCATCGAAGTCAAAGCGATGGATGCGACCACCTTTGGGGGAACTAATCGCGATCTCGGAACCTGAGAGCGCAATACTTCCCGCGTATCCTTGCATGACAAGCTCAGATGCAAGGTCTGCCGAGAATAGACTTACCTCTCGCCCACGCATACGGACGCCGACCAAGGGGTCAGGGGCTGGAGCATCGGCTTGGAGCTGCATGGCGAATGCAACGGACCCGTTTGGAGCCACAGCAAGATGACGGATCGAGCTTTGATAGAAGTCTCGATCCAACACGATCTTTTCAACTAGAGATCCCTCTTTCGAGAAATATGCCAGTGAGGGCTCCATAGTTTCGATATTGAGTTTGGTTCGATCGCTTGGATCAGTCGCAATCCCGCCATTTGCAACGACGAAACCCGCACCATTGGGCAGCATTTTTATGTCATGCGGCCCGATCCCATAGGTCGCGAGTTCGCCAATCCGCGAATAGCCATTCTCAACATCCCAAAGGCCGACCAGTCCTTCGCTCGTTTCGCCGATTTGCTCGCTTGTAAGTAGGAGTTTACCATCAGGAGTAAAGCACCCATGACCATTGAAAGCGACCCCATCAGGCGGTGTTAGACTCTGAACTGCCGATCCGCTTAGGCAGTCAATCACAACTGCAAACGCACCGGGGCGTCTGGCGAAGGCAACTGCTAGGGGCTTGAATGGATGTCCAGCTCCGGCATGACCGCGTGCGGGCAGGGGAACGCTAAAGACTGCTTCGCCCTGCTCACTTAGACCAAATAGCGCGTAGGTATCACCTGTCTTTGCAGCGGCAATGAAAGCTGGACTGCCGACTGCCGCCCAACTGAATGCCGGAATTGTGGTCGAAGCAAAAATGCCCCCAATGAAGCCGCGCCTTGTCGTCATCTTAGTCACCATCGGAGGAGTTGAAACCAGCTGAAAGGCCCATTCCAACGCCAACGTCATTCGCGACTGCGTCGTGCAGAGAACCAAATCGGTCCTGAAGGATCGAAAGGTAAAGCCAATTCTGCGGTTCAGTAATATCGGAAAAGTTGGGCGCACTGATGCGTTCTGCCGCGCCGTTGATGGCTTCCAGTGCAGCTTCAGTGGTCTGAATATCTCCGCCATAGAGCGCATCCGCGTCCGCCACGATCGCTTTGGCTCCGAGGAGTATGTTGCGTAGAGAGCGCCCCGATCTCCATGCTTCGGCCCGTTTGGGGCGAGACTTGTCAAACGTTCCGAGTGGTTGCGAGATGCGTGTGTCCTTGTCGAATTCGAGACCACTTATCAGCTGAGTATAGAGGAGAACTTCTGCCTCTTTTTGATCGCGAAAAACCTCGTTGCCGTCAGCCGCCGTTTTTAAAGAAGTTGCATAATTTGTCCATTCACTGACCAAGTCAGAGGCGGTGAGATGGAGGTCACTTGCGATAGCTTGGATGAGGTCACAGGAATATTCATTCTGGCGCAACGCTTCGAATTCGTCGTCATAAAGAAGATACTCGAGCGCCATCAGACCTCGCGCCGCGATGGAAACCTCCGAATAATCCGAAGTGACAATTTGATCTTGATCGCTGATCAAGGTCCGAAGTGTCTTGGGCGTAAACCCACGTGAGTCCGGCCAGAAAATTACCTCGTGAACACGCGTGGTGCTTGGTCCTACGCGATAATGGTCCACGTTCATCCATGCATCAAATGCTGTATGAAAAGCCGCTTTCGTGTCGTCGCCAAAACAGCTTGTTTGAACCTGTTCCTTGAGGGCGCTGGTTGCCTTTTCGAAACCGGAAAAACCGGGGATAATTCTGTCGCTGACCAAAGAGTTGAGGTCAGCCGCCGCCTGAGACGAGATAAGGCAAAAGGCTGCGACAAGGTATTTCATTAAAGGCTCTCCAAGTAAGCAATGAGCGCATCGCGATCTTCGCTTGGCAACTCTATTACGGCACGTTGTTGGTTTTCTGCCTCGCCTCCGTGCCACAAAATTGCTTCGAGAAGGGTTCGGGCGCGACCATCGTGCAAATAGTTTGTGGCACCACTGACCTGTGAGGTAAGGCCGATCCCCCAAAGCGGCGCTGTACGCCATTCGGTCCCCGTAGCACGTGCTTCGGGTCGATTGTCGGCAAGCCCCTCGCCCATGTCATGCAAAAGGAAATCAGAGTATGGCCAGATCAATTGAAAACTCTGTTCTGGTTGGTCTTCGAGACGGTGCGTCACATACTTAGGAGTGTGGCAGCTCGTGCAACCTATTTCGTAAAACATCTCTTTGCCGCGTAGAACTTCGGGGTCAGAGATTGAGCGACGAGCAGGAACAGCGAGGTTGCGCGCATAGAAGGCAATAAGATCGAGCCCTGTCTGGTCTACTTCGAACCCACCCTGTACATCGTCACCACCATCAGGGGCACTTCGGCAATCGATTTGAAGCGCGGTGCAGTCCCCGAAGCCCTCAGGGAAAAGTGGCGTCGAGATACCTATGTCGCCTGCGAATGCGGCGGCTGATTGCTCACGGATTGTTGGCATGCCTGCTTTTAGGCCAAATCGACCGAGCATTGGTTGATCGAACTCCTTCGACCAAACGATGTTTGCGCGACCTGAGATGCCGTCATTGTCCACATCATTTTCGTCAACATTCGCAAGGATATCTGCCACAGGAATGGCTTCGATCAGGCCAAGACCTATCATCTGAGGTGTTAGCCGCGGCGACAACATTGCACCTTCGGCAAGTGGGCCATATCCGAGATTTTCAGCTGAATAGGTCGGCACACGAAGTGAGGCGGTTTCGCCATCATTTAGCGCAATCGGTTGCTCTTCATATGTAACCAGCAAGCGATACTCAGCGGTGTGGCCCGCTGTCGCAAAGTCCTGAAGCTGAGAGCCATAATTCGGATCGGGCAAGGTCTCAATATAGTCAACTATTTCAGACTTTGCGCCTTCGACATCACTTGGGATCGACACTCGCAGAAAAAGCGAAACGGCATTGTCTTCGGGACCTTCAGGAACATTGCCGCGGCCATCCTTGATGTGGCAGTTTTGACACCCACGCGCGTTATAAAGTGGCCCAAGGCCGTCAGACGCAAGTGTCGAGGACGGCGAACTCACCCAGATTTTCCGAAATAGACCATTGCCGACTTTGAAGTCGAGCTCTCGGTCGAATCCCATATTGTTCGATGGCTGTGAAAAGGCATCAGCGTTTTTGCGAGAACGCACAGTCGCAGCACCTGCCGGCATTTCTTCAAACTGTTCCGACTGCGTGAAATCAGCAGTCAGAGCAGTTACGCGTTCAATCCTTTGACGCTCATCCGCAGTTCTCGGGACGATATTTAGATGTACGTCACTGAGATCCTGGGAAAAAGCGGGGGTCGACGCCAAACAAAGAAGAACAGAAATTAGTTGTCGCATATCTCTAAAAGAGGCCCGCTGAGCGAGCCCCCCCTCAAATTATTGGAAGACTGCGTCAGGTGCATCAAGGCTATCTGAACCCTCAAACTCGATTTGGTCGAGATCCAAGGTCGTCACGATGCGCTCTATGCTTCGTGTTTGATCAATAAGGCTATCAACTGCCGCCATGATAAGCACTTCGCCCTCGACGTTACCGCGTTCAAGCATTTGGTCATAGCTAAAGCCTGTCTCCGCAGCGGACTTGATCGCGCCCAGCGCTGACATCGTATCGGTCAGCTTGCCACGCATCTCAGCATCGAGCTCAGCGTCTTTCGTGGCAACAAGATCAGCCAGAGAAGCGCCAGAAGTTACAGTACCGTCAGTGGCGACGTAGCTTCCCAGATAGATGTTCTGAATTCCCAAACCATCGTAATAGTGACTGTTGTGGGTGTTGTCGGAGAAGCAATCATGTTCTTCTTCTGGGTCATTGAGCAGGAGACCGAGACGCATGCGTTCACCGGCCTGTTCGCCATAGGACAGGCTTCCCATACCAGTTAGCATGGCTACGATGCCTGCATCAGGATCACTGGTAATAGTGACGCGTGCTTCTCCAGTCTCAGACCATTGGTCTACGATGAACTCAAGGTCTGAAATCAAAAGATCAGTCGCGGCGACGAGATATGCCGCGCGGCGATCACAATTTCCGCCGGTGCAATCTTCACCTTGAACATAGTCGGTGTAAGGGCGTTCGCCTGCGCCGTAGTCAGTGCCGTTCAAGTCTTGCCCCCAAAGCAGGAACTCGATTGCATGATAACCACGCGCGACATTGGTTTCGATACCGTCTGCTTCGTTCAAAGTGTCAGCGATAAGTTCCGGCGTGATTTCGGTGGCGTCGACTTCGATTCCGGCTACCAAGAACTTCGGAGTTCCTATGACGTTAAGCGCCGCTAGCTCGTTTTCGTCGGTCGGGCCGCCATAGTTTGCGTCAACATAGTCAATCAGGCCTTCATCGAGAGGCCATGCGTTCACCTTGCCTTCCCAGTCATCAACGACAGCGTTGCCGAAACGGAAAACTTCGGATTGTTGATAGGGTACTCGCGCCTTGACCCAAGCTGTTTGCGCGGCTTTGAGTGTTTCGGGAGTGGGGTCAGCGACGAGAGCGTTGACAGCGATCTGAAGCTTGCCAGCGGTCGCAAGGCTATCGGAATAAACAGCAAATGCAAGATCCGCATAGTTTGTTACGACTTCATCTGCGGATGCTCCAAGTGATTGAGTTGCAGCGAAAGAGCAAAAAGCAACAGTAGTGGCGAGAGTGGTTTTCATAAGTAGAGCCTTCGAATTTTACAGCGAGCGAATCTTGAATGGCCATTACCTGACAGAAATACTCAGCATTTTCAATCCCGATAAAAACACTAAGTTATAAATTTACGTCAACGAATAACAAAGTCGTGGGAGTGATTGTCAGTCGCGGCAGTTTCGGCGAACTATGAAGAAATTTGCGGGATACAGATGCTCGACGCTTCATTAAGAAAACTAATTGACCCACCGCTGAACCAGATCGGTAGATTCTGCGCCGAAAAGGGCCTGAACGCTGATGTGGTCACGTTGATTGGCCTCGGGCTAGGTTTCACATCAGCGTTCATGATCACACATGGTTGGTTCGCGCTAGCTTTCACATTCATCCTGCTAAGCCGGTTTGCGGACGGCCTTGATGGTGCAATCGCACGTGCTACGCGACCAACTGACTTTGGTGGCTACCTAGATATAACATCAGATTTTTTGTTCTATGGTGCGATCCCACTTGCCTTTATTTGGTTCGATCCTGCTCAAAATGGGCTAGCTGGTGGGTTTTTGCTCGCTTCCTTCTATTTCAACGGAGCGAGCTTTCTGGGCTACGCGATCCTTGCGGAAAAGCGCGGAATGAAAACGGACCATCAGGGATCAAAGTCGCTCTATTTCTCAAACGGACTGCTCGAAGGAACCGAGACGATCGTGTTCTTTCTGGCTTTGTGCCTTTTTCCAGAGAACTTCTGGTGGTTCTCATGGGGCTTTGGCGCACTTTGTTTCCTTACAGGCGGAATGCGCATTGTTGGCGCGAGACAAATTTTTACAAACTCAAAGGCACAAGAATGAAGAAACTAGCAATCGCGTTTTCCCTTTGCATGCCCGCTTTGGCATTTGCACAAACAGATCCAAGCGATTGGCCCGCAGTTGTGGAGAACGCTAAGGGGCAAACGGTCTATTGGAATGCGTGGGGCGGTTCGACCACCACGAATGACTTTATTGCGTGGGTTGGAAAGCGCGTCCAAGAGGACTTTGGCGTCACGCTTGAACACGTAAAACTTGCCGATACCGCAGATGCGGTCACCCGTGTGATTACAGAGAAAGAGGCAGGAAAGAACTCTGGCGGTGCCATCGATCTGATTTGGATTAACGGTTCTAACTTTGCATCGATGAAGGACGCAGGCCTGCTCTATGGCCCGTTCGCTGAACAGCTACCAAACTGGGATCTCGTTGATACCGAAGGGAAGACTGTTCAAACTGACTTCACGGTTCCCGTCGAAGGATACGAAAGCCCTTGGGCAATGGCTCAGGTGGTCTTTATGTTCGATACAGCAGACATTTCAGAGCCACTCGTTTCAATGGAGGAAATCAGCGAATGGGTCCAAGCGAACCCTGGGCGTTTTACCTTCCCGCAGCCACCAGACTTTCTTGGCACGACATTCCTCAAACAAGTACTCGTGTCTCTGACTGACGATCCAGAAAGGCTTTCGAGGCCTGCAACCGATGACGACTATCAAGTCGCTACAGAGCCGCTTTGGGCCTATATAGACACTATTACGCCAAAGCTCTGGCGGGATGGCAAGGTCTATCCACAAACTGGGCCTGCGCAGCTACAGCTAATAGCGGACAACGAGGTTGATCTAGCAATTTCATTTAGTCCGGGAGAAGCAACAGCAGCGATTGCTAATGGTCAGTTGCCTGACACGGTTCGGACTTTGGTGCTTGAGGATGGCACACTTGGAAACGCCTCATTCGTAGCAATCCCCTACAACTCGAGCGCTACGGAAGGCGCGATGGTTGTAGCGAATTTCCTTTTGTCCCCAGAGGCCCAGTTGAGGGCTCAGGACCCTTCGATCCTTGGCTATGGTACAGTGCTGGATATGGACGCATTATCGACTGAAGATCGAGCTGCATTTGATGACCTAAAGCTCGGTATTGCGACGCTAAGTCCAGCAGAGCTTGGAACCGTCCTACCAGAACCTCATCCAAGTTGGATGACACGCATCGCTGAAGATTGGACTGCGCGATACGGTGCGAACTGAGGCCCGATCCATAATCTTTAGAACGTTGGCGATTGCCATTTTGGTGATCGCCAGCGCTTTTTTGTTGTCGGGACTATTCGGCGTCATACTCCCCGCACTCGGTGTCTTTCCTGTCTTAGATAAGACAGAGCTGACTTTCGATCATTTGCGCCACGCCCTCGCGATCCCAGGTGTCTTTCAAGCGATAGGTCTGTCATTGGGATCGGGATTCCTTGCGACCGCAATTTCTTGCGCCGCTACGCTCTTCTTTTTGGCTAATTTGAGTAGCAGCAAAAGACTTGCTCAGGTGCTTAATATTGGCGCCCCGTTTCTTGCAGTCCCTCATGCGGCAGCGGCCTTTGGGCTTGCCTTTATGATTTCGCCTTCGGGCTGGATTAGTCGGATTTTTGCGAACTTTCTGGGTTTAGACCGGCCGCCGGATGTTATCATTTTGAACGACCCGTATGGGCTTTCGCTTGTCTTAGGGCTCGTAATTAAAGAAGTCCCGTTTCTGTTGCTTATGGCTGTCGCAGCACTACCTCAGATGAACCCCCAGCAAAGCTATAAACTTTACTCGTCGCTTGGATACGATCACGCAACCGGTTGGCTCAAAACAATTGGGCCGCAACTTTATCGTAGAATACGTTTGCCGATTTTTGCGGTACTTTGTTTTTCTGTCTCGGTTGTCGATGTCGCGATCATCTTGGGGCCAAACACTCCCCCAACTTTGTCAGTACTGATTACGCGATTTATGTCCTCGCCTGATATCAGTGAAAGGCTGACTGGCTCCACTCTCGCCCTTATACAGCTTGCAGTAGTGGTCTTCGCCCTCGCGATATGGATATTGCTTGAAAAACGAGCTGCACGACTTTTGGGCAAATGGATCGATGGCGGCGCAAGGCAGGGCGGTCAGGTGTTCGCTTGGATTGCAACTCTGTTCATATTGCTCTCCACGGCCCTGTTAACTCTTGGGATCATTTCTCTGATCGTGTGGTCGTTGGCTGGCTTTTGGAGCTATCCTGACCTTTTGCCCGACAGGCTGGCATTGAACAGTTGGTTGCGTTTTGGCCCGTCGATGCTCGACGCGCTTTGCCCTACACTTGAAATCGCGACGATATCCAGCCTTATAGCCTATCTGCTCTCGCTCTTGCTGCTCAGCGCTGCGGAGCGCTTGCTTCCAGTGATATACCTTGCATTGCTTCTTCCCCAGATCGTCTTTTTGCCGGGTATTGCGAACTTGATGTTAGACCTCGGTATGGATGCTTCGATTGCGGCTGTCACTGCCGCTCATTTGCTCTTTGTCCTGCCATACATGGTGCTTGCGCTCCACGGACCATTTCGCGGTTTGGATCCGAGATATGAAAGCGTTGCAGCGGGACTCGGAGTTCATCCATTTTTGGTCTTCTTTAAAGTCCGACTACCAATGCTGCTTGGTCCAAGTCTGGCTGCGCTTGCGATAGGCTTCGCGGTCTCGGTAGCGCAATATTTACCAACCTTGTTGATCGGTGGTGGCCGCGTTGCCACGGTGGCTACCGAAGCTGTGGCACTCGCATCGGGCGGGGATCGGCGCGTCTTGGGGCTTTATGGGGTTGCGCAAACACTTGCGGCTGTGCTGCCATTTGGTTTCGCGTTTCTCTTGCCCTCACTCATTTGGCGAAATAGACGAGGTATGCGAAATGGTTGAGAACCTTGTGGTCAGCGGATTAAAACTCTCGTTGAATGGACAGCCCCTTCTAGGTTTGGATTTCGAAGTCGAACCTGAACAGGTCCTTACTGTTATGGGTCCGTCTGGTTCAGGGAAATCTAGCCTTCTTGCTTGGATGACAGGACATTTGTCGCCAGAATTTACCGCTGAGGGACAAATTATCCTTCAGGGTAGGAACTTGACCAATGTGCCGAACCATTCGCGGAATATCGGCATTCTGTTTCAAGACCCGCTGTTGTTCCCTCACATGTCTGTCGGACAAAATATCGCTTTTGGATTACGGGGGCGAGAGAACCGCGAAAGCATCGTTCAAAATGCGCTCGAAGAGGTCGAGTTAAGCGGCTTTCAAAACCGAGACCCAGATGCACTATCAGGAGGTCAAAGAGCACGGGTCGCGTTGATGCGAGCGCTTGTTGCTCAACCTCAAGCGCTTTTGTTGGATGAGCCATTTTCCAAGCTAGACAAGCAGCTTCGCGAAAGCGTGCGGACCCTCGTCTTTCAAAGGGTGAAAGAGCGCCGCATTCCCACGGTATTGGTCACGCACGATGAAAATGATGCTATTGCGGCTGGTGGTCCGATCATAACGCTCGGTTAATCAAGGTTCCAAAAGCTTGGTAAAGATTTGCTCCAGATGCCTACTCGCACCAGGGAAAGGGTCTTTGTTCCCTAATACAGCGCGAACCTGAACGTCAAAATCGGCATAGTGCTGCGTGAGGGCCCAGACCGAAAAAATCAAATGATAGGGGTCGATGTCCGCGATTTTCCCATCTTGGTGCCACTTGCGTATCACTATGGACTTTTCGTCGACAAGCTTCCGAAGGTCGCCCGTTAAGTCGTTTTGGATGTGCGGTGCACCTTGCAGAATTTCGTTTGCGAACAAGCGGCTCTCTCTTGGAAAGTCACGAGACATATCCATCTTGTGCCGGACATAGCTCATGATCTCGTCAATTGGATTACCATCTGGATCAAGTTTTCTTAGGGGGTCGAGCCATGTGTCTAAAAGTGTCTCAAGGAGTTCGATGTAAATCGTCTCTTTCGAGTTGAAATAGTAGAGTAGATTAGGCTTTGATAAGCTGGCATTCTCGGCGATCATATCAAGCGTTGAGCCGCGAAACCCAAATTGGGAAAACACGTCTAGCGCCGCTTCGAGAATTGCGCTGCGGTTTCGTTCCTGAATACGCGTCCGGGGCTTTTGGTCCGACATAAGATGATTTACCAGTACTTTCAGATCTACGCTGCCTTTGGTTGTATAGTTCCAAGGTTTGACCATATGGTCAACAATAATGAAGTCCAATTCGTCAGTTATTGCCTTGGCGAGAATTGAGCGCTCAGCTAACAATGTGGCGTACTTAACTGGAAGCTTGGTATGACCATTAAGAAACGACTTATACTCGGCGCGATTGGCCTTTTGTTTGTTTCGGCCTGTCAAGTCGATCAATCGACGTTGACCAAGGAAGAACTGAGCTCGCCTCAGGTGATCAATGCGCTGCCTGCGGGGGTCCCTGCGGAAATCGTTTTCAAGAGTGAAGACGGTTGCTACGCCTACGCAATCGAAGAAACGAAGCCTTTGGTCGGATATCCACTGCGCGACCGGAACGGCAATCCGATCTGCTCAAACTAAACTCTGATCCGCTGATTATCGTGATTGATGATTGGAACATCATTCATTAATATGCAATCCAAAGCGCTTTGGAAGCGCTGTGAGGAGAATTCAAATGACTATCAGAACCGTTGTTTGGGGCGAAAACGTCCACGAGCAAAAGAACAAAGTCGTTGCGGGTATTTATCCGAACGGGATGCACAATTGTATCGCTGACGCTCTAAATCAGGATGAGGCGATTTCGGCCACGACCGCGGTGCTTCAAGACCCAGAGCACGGTCTGACCAAAGAGCGTCTTGCCGAAACAGACGTGCTCCTTTGGTGGGGACATGCAGCGCACGGCGACGTAAGCGATGACGTTGTAGAGCGCGTAGCCGAGGCTGTTTGGTCTGGCATGGGGCTTATCGTTCTGCACTCTGGACACTTTTCGAAAATCTTTAAGCGTCTGATGGGTACGCCTTGCAACCTAACTTGGCGCGAGGCAGGTGAGCGCGAGCGCCTTTGGCTGACCTCTCGTAACCACCCGATTGCAGCGGGACTTCCTGATAGCTTCGAACTTGAAAACGAAGAAATGTATGGCGAGCCTTTCGGCATTCCTGAACCGCTCGAAACAGTGTTCATAAGCTGGTTCCAAGGTGGGGAAGTGTTCCGCTCTGGTGTCACTTACAAGCGCGGCGCTGGCAACGTTTTCTACTTCCGTCCGGGGCACGAAACCTATCCGACCTACCACGATAGTAACGTTCAGAAAGTGCTGACAAACGCGGTTAAATGGGCTCACAACCCTGCGGCGCGAATTGCGAATCCAACTGATGCACCCAACGTTCCGGTTGATGTAGCACCTGAGAAAATCGAAGAACGTGGTCCGCGCCTTCACCACGACGGCGAAGAAGGTTTCCGTTAATGACACTTCGCGTAATCATCATCGGCACCGGCGGCATGGCGAATTTCCATGCCGAGACCTTTTCCAAAATTGACGGTGTGGAAATTGTAGCAGGGATAGACACTAACGCCGATCGTCTCTCTGCATTTTGCGAAAAGCATGAAATCCCGCGCGGGTTTTCCAATCTCGAGGAGGCATTGACTTGGGGCGAATTTGATGCCGCTACCAACGTGACGCCAGACTCGGTCCATTACATGACGACCATGCCTTTGCTTGGTGCGGGTAAACATGTTCTCTGTGAAAAACCACTCGCGACCGATTATGCTCAGGCGCAAGAAATGGCAGAAGCCGCGCAAAAGGCAGGCGTGGTCAATATGATCAACCTGACTTATCGCAATGGAGCCTGTCTTTCACACGCAGCTAATTTGATTGCTCAGGGCGCAATCGGCGAAGTCCGCCACTTCGAAGCCTCCTATCTCCAAAGCTGGCTTACGCAGCCTGCTTGGGGAGATTGGTCCACCGATTCAACTTGGCTATGGCGCTTGTCCACAGCGCATGGTTCCAAAGGTGTGCTTGGTGACGTTGGCGTTCACATTGTGGATTTTGCGACATTTGCGGCTGGGTCCGAGGTAAGCGAAATGTCCTGTCGCCTCGTGACCTTTGACAAGGCTGAAGGTGGTAAAATCGGGGAATATACCCTTGATGCCAATGACAGCATGTCGATGCATGTCCGTCTCGCAAACGGCGCAATGGGCGTCATTCACGCAAGCCGCTTTGCCACGGGTCACTTCAATGATCTGTCTCTCAAGATTTTTGGAACCAAAGGCGCAATTGAGGTGAAAGACGTTAAGAACGTTAGTTCCATGCGCGTTTGCCTCGGCGATGATATCCATGGTCCGAATTGGATTGAGGTCGAAGCTCCAAAAACTTCGTCAATCATCGAAAAGTTTGTCGATGCTATCCGCAAGGGCAAACAGGCTGAACCCGATTTCGCACGCGGTGCGGCGCTCCAAAAGGCGCTCGATACCGCTGTGGACTCTGACGCACAGAACGGACTCTCTCTTTCCGTTTAAGGCCAAGTGTTTTGACACCCTAGGTGGTTTAGGCTTCATTGAGGCAAACCACCTAGAGGCCTGTCATGGAACTTTCTGTCCGATTTGAAAATACACGCGATCTTCCTGCATCCGTTGGGCCCGTAACTGTTGGGTGGTTTCTCAACGATCCAAAAGGCGGAGTTATCTACTATCCGCCCGAACGGTTCCGCGGAGCTGAGAAAAACAAGCTCCACGCGAAGTCCGCGTCACGTTGCCCCGCGGTTATCAATCTTGAAAGCCGCTATTTCATTATACGATGCCCCTATGATCTACATCTCGAATTTATCCGAGACAAAGACGGCAAGCCTGGCTTGCGCAATCTGAATGGCGACGCGAGCGGTATCCGAGCAAAGAAACTCGGTGAAAAGCTCCACATCACACCGGAGCGCGAGTGGCGCTACCCCGACATTCCCACGATCCAGCTTAGCTTACCTTATATCTTTATTTCGGATGAGCCGGTTTACGCGTCTCAACTTAGCCCATTCATGCATTTTTCAAAGACCCCGATGCCGGGAACAATCTTTGGGGGGCGCTTCCCAATCAACGTTTGGCCGCGTCCTTTAATGTGGGCCTTCGAATGGCATGACACGGCTCAACCGCTCAAGATAAACCGTGGAGACCCGCTTTTTTACATCAACTTCGAAACCATGCCCCAAGATCGCGGTGTTGTTGTAACCTGAGCAGCCTCATTTGACCGGTCCAAGTTTATAGTTAGTGCATATTTGGCCTCT